>JBILGV010000129.1:0-11944 GCA_044350865.1 Pseudanabaena sp.
CAAAGGTGCAGCATTGATCACACTTGGAGTAGCGTTATCATGCCGAGATTGGATAACACCCTCACTAACGGGTTGAATAATCAAGGGTTGAGAAATTTCAGGCTGTGTGTTAGAAACTAGCTGTACTCTAGGAATACTCGAAATCTGAGGGCGATCGCTAATTTGGGTTAAGGGCTGTTCGGTTTGTGTGGCGATCGCCTTAACCGCCCTTACAGATGCTTCTACTGAGGCAATTGGAGTTGATGCGATTTCCTGTTCCACTAAGTGTCTTGCATCTGGTGTGGAATTAAATTCAGTGGAGATCGGGGTAGCGATCGCCTCTAATGCTAAAGGATCAGTCGGAGCGTCACTGACCATAGATATCAAAGGTGCAGCATTGATCACACTTGGAGTAGCGTTATCATGCCGAGATTGGATAACACCCTCACTAACGGGTTGAATAATCAAGGGTTGAGAAATTTCAGGCTGTGTGTTAGAAACTAGCTGTACTGTAGGAATACTCGAAATCTGAGGGCGATCGCTAATTTGGGTTAAGGGCTGTTCGTTTTGTGTGGCGATCGCCGTTACAGATGCTTTTTCTACTGAAGTTATTGGATTTGCTGAGATTTCTTGTTGCACCACGGGCATCTCAGGACTTTTTACAGTATTTTTGGCAAGCGATTTTTGGACAGGCGATCGCACCTCTTTTTTTACAGCTACTAAAGACTCCTGAAAATTATTTACTTCCTGATCATCTAATTCAGAAACTTGAGCATAAACAATTGGAACTTCTCCTCCATCAAATTCGACAGTTGTTGCCCAACGGCTCAATTGCTGATCCAACAATGGCAAGCGATTCTCTAAAGCTTGAAAACGCTCAAGCAAACCCTCAGCCATCCGATGATTAGTCACACCTGGACGCTTTAAGGGGCGAGTCAAACGCTGTACAAGTCGAGGATCAAAGTTCATACATTTTCAAAATTTATATCAAAATTCATATATTTGTTAATGCCAACAAAAAATACACCAAAACTAAAACTCTAAGCTTTATATATACCTCGATGCACTAATTCCATGCGTTCAAAAGCCACCTCTGTACCACTGGCATTTAATTGTGGTCCCTCCCATGCCACAGGGTAAGCTTTTTTAAAATTCCAAGCCATCACCTTTGATTGCTGGCTATCTTTTAAGATAATCGTGCCATTTTGCAGCCGAATTTTGCCGCGTGTCACATCCTCATACCATTTCCAAAGATCATCCCTTTCCGTTAAACCTCGTACTAAGACCAGATTTGGATAATCCATTTGTTTAGGAAAGCGGTGAATATGATGATTGACTCCACCTTCTACATAACTCTCAAGCTCCAATTTCCCACTTAAGCCAATCACTTCAGAGAACCCACCAACCGTTAAGCCTTCAATTTCAACGGCGAAATTAAAGCCCACATAGGGATCACGAGATTTTTCCTTTCCTCCTTTCTTTTGAGATTTTGCCATTTCTTAACCTCTATACAAACAGTAAGTAAAAAAACAAACAATCAATCTCAAATTCATGAGCGACCTTGACGTGATTGTTGGTTAATTTGTTGATTAATCTGAGCAACTTGCGAAACCCATTGTTGACGCTCCCAATGCTCCATATTCAGCACATTGTCATAAGACCAGTGAAAATGATAGGAAAGATATGCTACCTCCTCTAGCAAACGCTTTTGGGGGTAGCAGGTTACTCCCCCACGGGGGCAGTTTCCACCTCAAATTCACCGTTGCAATGGGGACAAGCAACTCGAAATCGAGTATGACCGCTTCGATTAATCCGTTGGTAAAAATCCTGAAGATAGGCTAAGTCGCCAGAAAATAACTCCTCAATAATTTTAGTATTGAGTTGCTCGATTGTACCTAATCTAGTGATTACCCTTGCTAACAGAATAATCACTAGATATCCTGAATTTTTCTGTACTCTAGGATCGCGGAGTGGCGCAATTTCGTCTGTGGCTCTGGAGAGTCGCATAACGCCCTCTCGGTGCAAGCATCCTTCAGCGTCAATATAGCCCTGCGGCAAAGTAAATGGAAATTCAGTTTGATACATTTTTTACTTCATTAACCAACAGTTACGCCTTCATGGACTAGTTCTAATGACTCGATCGCCACATCACTACCAGTCGCGTTAAATTCAGGTCCATTCCAATTAGTCGGCCAGCAATTCTCCAGATTCCAACGAATCTTTTCTTCGCCCTTGTCATCTGCCAAAATGATGGAAACATTTTTCCTTTCTGGTTCACCATCAAGCAGTTGGCGATGCCACTTCCACAACTCATCATTGTCTGTAAAGCCCCGTTTCAAGCTAATGTTGCCGAAGCTATTTAAACCAGGAAGTTGACGTTGGGCCAAGTTTTTATCTGTCCCTTCACGATAGGTACTAGCAGTCCGAGTTCCCGTTAAACCACTGCATTCGCGAAATCCAGCATGGACAATGCCATCCCATTCCACCCAAAAGTTATAACTGTTATAAGGATCGTGGGTATCTTTAATATTCGGCATGGAAGCTATTCTCCTTTAGTAAAATCAAGTGAATAATTAATAACATTCTAAGCAAAGGTGATACCGCTACTCCCATGAACTAGGGAAATAACAATAAACTCTGCGGGTGTTGTGGGTGATAGACCCACCTCAGCCACCACTTGCCCTGCATTCCGAACCTCTAAAGGGTTTGTTTCTTCATCACATTTGACATAAAAGGCTTCTTCTGGTTCTTGACCTTGGAGTGCGCCTTTTTGCCAAAGGGATTCACAGTAAACAGTTAGTTCGCGGGCGATCCGCGTCCATAATGTTGTGTTATTGGGTTCAAAAATGATTCCCACCAGATTATGTTCAGCCCATCGTAAAACTGTAATAATTAAACGACGAACATTCACATATTGCCAGCCTGGAACTTGACTAACAGTTCTGCCTCCCCAAACACGAATACCTCGACTCTTGAAACTATGAATCCAATTTACTCCAGCACCATGCTCGACATTGAGGCTTTGCCAATCTTGGGCAGATAGGGCAAGACTAATATCTAAAACGCCCTTGAGTATATAGTTAGCTGGAGCGCGATGAACACCACTTTCTCGATCGTTTTGGGCATAAATTCCCGCGATATGTCCACAGGGAGGAATAGGATATGAAACTGTTTCAACCATAATCCAAGACCCGTAAATTGCGCCATTATTGCCGATGAGATGTTGTCGCTGCTGATTGATGTCTTCAAGATGAGCGGTGTTAAGGCTATCAAGAATGGCAAAGCGATCGCCCATCCGATCACAGTGTTCAAGCACTAAGGCTTGTAACTGCATGATCTCAGGAATTGAGGTCAGTTGCATGATGTCAGGCACACAAATGAGATCAATAGCATTCAGAGCTTCAATGGTTTGTAAGCCCTGATCAAGGGTGTCCATCGTCAAAGAGAAAGAAGTATCGTTTTGGGAAACATTTGGTAACAGCAAGACATAACATAAACGCCCACCATTTTCAAAAAAGCCCCTTACCGCATGGGTTAAGTAGCTACTCACTGGATATTCTGCAAATTGCTGTAAGAATTGCGGCCAGAGGGTAAGAACTTTAGGACTTAACGGAAGATCAAGCAGTTGATTGTCGCGAGATTGAGTAACCCCCAAAAATACTGGAACACCAGTCATTAACTCATCCCTCGGAATCAAGGGAATATCCTGAAGGATAACACCTGGTGCAGTTAATGTTGGATAGGGAGAATTAAAGGGACTCACTCGACAATCTTCCGTGATAATTATGGGCGGTTTGTTAGCATTAAGCTTTTTCTTCTGTCACGATTTGCGTAATACGGAAAATCACAAATTCCGCAGGTTCAATGACAGAAACGCCAATTTCTGTTACGACTTGCCCCAACTTCCGCACATCAATGGGATTAGTTTCGGCATCACATTTAACAAAAAAGGCTTCTTGGGGAGTTGTGCCAAATAAAGCGCCCTTGCGCCATTCATTGGTAAGAAATGCGGTAATGTTGCGGCGAATTCTCGCCCAAAGTTCTGGGGTATTGGGTTCAAAGACTGTCCACTGTGTCCCTTCGTCAATCGACTCACGGATATAGTTGAACTGTCGGCGAATATTGATGTATTTGAAGTCTGGATTATCTTTGCCAGCCCCTAGAGTTCTTGCTCCCCAAACTCGAATGTTTCCGTTAAGATTACGGATACAATTAATCCCAACTTGGTTGAGAGGCTCTTGTTTGATTTTGCTGACTTCCTGCTTCAAGCCCAATGCACCTAATACAGGTTCATTAGCAGGGGCTTTGTGGACTCCCCGTTGATTATCGACACGGGCATAAATTCCAGCGACATAACCACTAGGGGGGATAAATTTCGGAGCATTGCTGATGGGATCGAAGACTTGAATCCAAGGGAAATATACTGCTGCATAGTCCGAGTTTCCGAGAATTTTTGCGCCACCAGGTTCGAGTTGGTCTATTGCGATATTTTCTTCGGTATCCAAAATCGCAAAGCGATCGCCTAATAGCCGACTGTGAATATCAATCTTGGCAAGTGTCGATTTTTCAGTTACTCCAGGAGCCGCAACGATCGCAATTTCATCAATCGCTTCAAACCGTTCTAAGGCAATATCAATGTCTTTTTCGGCTTTGACCCAAGTAACAAAACAGCGAGTTCCGCCATTTCTAAAAAAGCCATAAACCGCATGGGCGAGGATGTTTTGTCCGGGATCAGTAGAAAAATCCCCGAAATACTTCTTGAATTCAGTAAAATTAGTGCAAAGCTGGACTTCACCGACTTTGATAGATGTGGAAAGTGTGACAGCATCTTCGGCTTTCTTTTGATCTTGGAGAACAACTGAATATTGGTCATCTCCAATAATAAAGTTTCCCTTTTTGGCAAGCGCGCTTGCTTCAACTGTTAAGACAGCAGTGGATGTTACATCCTCACTATCGGTATCTTTTTTTGACTTTGTTTTAGTCGGTGCAATAGGGGCTGCAACGGCTAACGAAATAATTCCAATAAATCCTGCTGTGCTTGTCCCAACTCCTGCAATAGGAGCTAGTCCAGAAGCAACTTCTTCAACGTAGACACCTGGTGATAAATAGGTAGGCATTCTTATTTATTCCTTTACCTGAAATTGATAATGATTAATCACATAAACTAAATCAACGATCACTGAGAAATTAATTCAAAATCGAGTTGTTTTATGTCTCCTGTCTGTAAATAAGTTTGGTGCTGCTGGGTGACATAGCCTTGAGCTGATACTATCAAGGTTGTGAAAGGGGTATTTGGCTCTAAAGCAACTAGACGATAATTCCAGTTTCCATGTCCATTTTGATTAACTGTTCTTGAGCTAATGGCATAGTCTTCACCTTCATGAATTTTTACCTTCGCCATATCAATTAATTCATTAGTTATTGAATCAATGACTTTTCCAAAAACCGTTGTTGGATTTAGTTTTAGAACCAGCCTTAGTCTATCAGGGAAATAGTTATTTGGATCGGATTGAATATTATTTTTTGTGTCAGGAATTTCCACTTCAATAAAATCAGTTGCATAGCGATTTCCAGTAATGGGGAATGATGCTTCTAATCGATAAAAACCTGTTGGCAAATCGGTAAAATAAAACCAACCATCCGAAGTTGAATATGTTCGTTCTGGACATTCAGTATTTATGATTTTGTTAGATTGAAAATAATCTAAAATATTCTGTAGCGATTGAAATTTTTGGTGATTACTTAGAGAAATATCAGCCATTAGTATTTTGAATGCTTCTAGTTTCTCTTTACTATTTATCTGAGGATTGATCAGTTGTTCATGGAATTCTTGAATTCTTGGCGATAAATATTCAAGAGGGGAATTTGGTATTCTTGAGTACGATTGCTGCTTCCACAAACTTTCAGGTAAACCAAAGAGCTTGGTTTTGAAAATTACGACATCAATAAATTGATCTGGAGCCTGAACAATTTTGATCATTGCCCCTGCGATCGCTTCACCAGTGAGAGCATTGATTACTTGTCCAGCTAGGGCGACTTGATGGCGGCGTTTTTGCTTTAACATCTGGGCTTAATGATCATTAAAATCAGGAGCTAGGGTGAAATCAAGACAAACGTGAGAGTCGAGGCAGATTTTCCAAAACCAAAGGATATTCTCCTGTGTCTTTTTCAATCGGTACGGCAATGGTGACGGTGCAATGTAATGAAACCTTAGCCTTACCGCCCATTACCTGCCAAAATTCACTGGGACTTTGCAAATAGCCAGATTGCATTGAGGTTAACACCACAGGCAATTCTTGGTTTTGTAAACTGCCTTGCAACATTTCGGGAGGGATGACTGAACGAGATAACAACAATTTCATGATCTTGCTCAAGATGTGGTGTTCTTGTTGCGGATCATCGGCGTTTACCCAGACAGTAATTAGATAGGAACAATCTACTCTTGCGGGAGGTTGGGTTTTAACAGCCGTACCATTACCACGCCGTTGCATTGTCCATTCACGACTCCGCAATTCTAAATTTTCGCGGACATCATAGAGAAATAGATTGATGGCGGGTTTTTGCTGCATCCCTCCTTCAGTAGGCAATTCAAAACTAATGGAAACGCTTGTTTCCGCCGAATTTTGTAAATCTGGCAGTTCATGAATTAGGAATTTTTTGAGGGTACTATCCAAGTCATCTAACATTTAGTTATCCTCCTTGGCTAGTACTTCAATAGGTTGGGCATTCCCGCTTTGATTGATCGCCAGTTCTTCTTCCAGTACTTGAATCGCGCCACCAATCCGAATCAACGTCTCGCGCAAGCCTGCTTTCTTGGCTTCTAAATTTGCCAAGACTTGCTGTCCTGCTTCATATTCAGCCTTTAGGGATTGGAGTCGTTTTTGGAGTTGTTCTTGCATAGGAAAAATACCTGATATCGCGAAAATCAAGCGGGAATGATCATTTAGAGAAAATAGGGAAGTTCTAAATCGTGAGTGCCAATTTCTCGGAAATAGATCCTGTCCTCAAAATTATTTTTTTCCTCACCTTGCTTGGTTAGATCGACCTTAATACTGATCAGTTGGGTTATACGATCATTGGGTGTAGTAAGGTTTAAAGCCTTGGTAATCATATCGGCGGGAATACGCGCAGCAATATAACGGTTATAAAACTTACTATTCCAGTGTCGCGCAAAAGGACTGTCATAGGTAGCTAGAAAACGTTCAATGGGTTGATAGGTGTCCCCAATCTTGATCGAAAGCCCTGTATGCAACACTCCATTCCAACTGTCATTATGGTTAATGAGATACAACAACTTATCGCGACCAGAGGGAACAACAGGAACGCGAATTTCGTAAGCCCTGAGATTGTCAAAGTTCGCTAGAATATCACCATTCCAACCATCGCTCTCCCATACAGCAGCATCTCCTTGGTTCACTCGATCTGCCCAGTGATAACCAATTGCTGATTGAGCTGCATGACCCCATGGATTCTGGCTAAAGGCAACTCCTGATAGGTGAAACCAAGCATCACTTTTATGAATTAGCTTCACTTGTCCCGACTTACCGACGGGAATTGGTAGCCATTGGTGAAAGGGGCGAGATGAGTCGCCCAAAGAGCCATCGGGACAGTAGGAATTCCCATTTCTTTTGCCTGCCGTCCAGTTACCCAAATCTCGGAATATTTTGCCATCTGTGGAAAACTGGGCATTGACAATGTGCCACTCGTTGGTATTGGCAATTCTGACCCACACTGTGTCATAGCCAGAAGGCAATGTAATTATAGCACCTCCTTTATCTTCTTTGCCTTTGCCATAACAAATCATCTCGCGCCAATAATAACTCTCTTTTCCACTCCAAGATGTTCTGTCATAGGAGTTCTTCGGCAGATCATCTGACTTAGTGATCACACCCGCCTTTTCTGCCTCAAAAATATCGTTATATATCGATGGATTTTGAGGATCTGTGGAACCCGCAGGATACATCCGATGGCGCATCGGGTTAATTACCTCAAGATGCTTAGCCCGAAGGGTTTCATGGACAACGACTAAGCCAGTGTCACGCTCGATGGTCAAGCGGGGCTTCTCAACACCATCCGCCGACGCAAGTAGCCGCAGCAGGGAAGTGGGATCATTTGCATCTTCGGCTCCCTTAATCTTCCAGCCCACCATCTTGCCATCTTTTTGATCAAGACGAACGGCGGGAGCCTCTCCCGTAGGTTTACCTGCATTAGATAAAGCCGCCGCAATATGGTCTTTGACCGCCTTTTCGGAGGGGATCACATTAGGGCGATCTATGGCAGGAATACTCTGGGAAATTTCTTGAATAAGAGTGCCACCCAATTGCAACGCACCTGATACTGTCAAGTTGCCTTGAATGCTCAAATCCTGTCCATCACTGCGAAGTTCAATATCTTGCGTAGCACTAGGAAGACGCACCCCAGAATATTGCCGCACACTTGAATCAATTGTGACTTGACCATTGTCAAACAATACCTTTGCCAAGGTGGTCGTTATAGCATCATTAGATTCAATTGCCTCTAAGGTGATAATGGGCGTTTCTTCAAAACGAGTATAACTATCAGGAATTTCTGGCTGCTGTAATAGTTTCGGTTCTTGGTGATAGCGCAGACATAGCCAGCCATAGCTATTGATTTTTCTGGTCACAGCCTCGGTGAGGATAATTAGATTGCCTTCCCCGTCGATCGCAGTTCCAGACTTAATGATCACCTCTGGCTGACCAGCGATCGCCTCCACCTCAAGCCCTTCCACAATCCCTGCTAAATGTAAACGGCTATTGACATAGCGTTGGCGATCGTCGAGATAGCGGTGGGCAAGTTCAAAGTCTTCGTCTAATAAATACTGTCCAGGGAAATAGTTAGGACGTTGCAGCGCGAAATTAACCCAATCTTGTTTTGATGCCATAGTAAAGTTCCTTTTCTTTGGCTTTTGTGAAAAACCAAAGAAATCTTATACAAGTTAGTACAGATGTATCTTTTCTGCTTTGAATAATACAACATATAAAGCTACGAATGAGCAATTTAAATTTAAGTAAATTTAAATAATTTTTTATTCCAAATTCATCCAGAGTAGTAGATCTTTTTTGAGGCGCGGTAGCCATAGTCAGCGACACTCTTGTCAGTGCCTCTCGATCAAAATATCAGGATTAAATTATCAAAATCAGGAAAATAACACCGATAATTTCGGGAGAAGCTCTCCTGAATTTTTGTCGTTTTAATGATTAATCACACTTAATTTTCGTGTTTGGCTTTCTTATCCTTTTTTAGAGGTTCCCTTATAGGAAGTATCGCAGTAAGGACAGAAGCGATGCTTGAGCGAAGAAATGGATTGCTGGCAATGAGCACAGCGATCGCCAAGTTTCGCCCCACATAGAAAGCAAAAATTAGCCCTTACATCCATCCACCTAATGTGGGATGGTTTCTGAAACGTCCATTTCATGCCGATAAAAAAGACGTAAATACGTCGATCACGATTTAGCTGACCAGTGCCGTAACTTCCGAACTAGCAGAAATAACTGTTCACAAAGCTTTAAATTGACTGCTACAAAATCTGGAAAACAGCGAAGAATAAACATCAACCAAATTTATCAAAACGCGATGTGCAACTAATTGGACTTTGGACAAGATTGAAGCAAAGAAAGAGCGGGATTAAGCGAAAAGGGATAATGATAGTTTCAACATTCAACCGAAAACAAATCATCATCCCTAAACCCAAAGCAGAAAAGGAAGCATCGGGAAAATATGGTTTTGTAGTTATTCCCGTGCGTTGGGTAGTTGAAAGAAGTAATGCTTGGGTGGAAAGATGTAAAAGCCTTGTCAGAACTCTCGACAATGCTAATGCTAGACTCAAGCTATGCTTTATCAGGCTTATGCTTAAGCGCCTTGCTAGAGCTTCCTAAGATACCAAATGGGTTCTATAGCGATCGCTTGTTTCAGGTTAGGAATGATTGCATCAAGGTTGACCGCTTGCTGTACTCGCTCTGGTGACAGTCCATGCCATATTTCAGGCAGTTTCAGAGAACTAGGATCGAGTACGATGTCAGCATCTTTCTTAGTCGCCGAAAAGTTAATATTTGCTATAAACTGCGTACCAATTGGCATATAGGCTGCGTCGCTGTGCAGTACACCCATATTTTTCCAGCGATCGCCTTCTTGTACCTGTAGCACACGCTTATCATAAATTGGACTGTCGGGGTTAGATTCTATACCCAGTCTGCATACTGCACCTTGTTCCTGTTGCCATTGTTTATCTTTCAGTTCGTTGGTTTCATACTGCAAGCCAATGATTTTGATTTTATCAACCCGTAGTTCTTGCAGTCGCGTGGTCACTACCTCAGTAAACATCTTGCCCGCGATCGCTCGGTTATTGTTGTGCCACAGTGCCGAGGCTCTACTTTCTCGTTCTGGTTCTGGAATCGCATCACGCTGCACTTCTAAATACTTTTCCGCATCGGTAAACTTGTCATCTATGTCATTTCTGGATATTCCCAATTTGAACTCAAGTTTGAGATTGGCGAACATTTTGCCCGTTTCTAGGGTTTTGCCATAGGCTGCAATGGATGCTGGCGATATCAGTCCGATGTCCACCTTATTTTCTTGATCAATAATCGCGACAGCTTTGTATGGGTATAGCTTTTCAGTTTTCCAATCTTTGTTTTTGGCAACCTGAATATCGACACTAGCTCCTATTCTTGCCATTTCCCAGATTGGTGAGTCACCATCAGGATTAGTGCTAATCAGGCTGACAATTTCGATCTTGTTGCCTTTAGCGGATGTGGCGGTTAGGGAGATCGCTATGAAAATAAATTAATACGCAAATCCAAAAAAATTATAGTATGATAAAATTTAGAAATTTTCTGGGTGGTTGGCTATGTCTGAAGATTCTAATCGCAATTCTGTATTTAACGCCGCATCCGCAGCTACTAGAAGTGTCTACCAAATCAACGCTCTAGACCAGCTTTCTAAATCTCTAAGAGATAAAATGAAATCAGCAGGTAGGGGATGGAAAACTAATGAACAAGCTTTAGAAATGTTGCATAAAGTTCCTGCGCCCCACAGAACAGGAAATAACCCTCATGCGGCTGAAGCAAATCTGAGAAAGTATTTATCTGATAAAGATGCTAGTCATGTTTATCCTCATAGTAAAGGTGGATCGGCTCATCCAGACAATCTCGAATGGGAAGCTCGTGCTACTCATAGACCATCGGAAAATCCCCGTGGCGATAAGCCGATGACTCCAAAAGAGCAGAGGGATATACATACTAAAGCTAATGTTGATAATCTTACGGGTGCTGTACAGAGGGGAATGGAAGCTGGCTTAAAAGGGGCGGTGATTGGGGCAATTACAACTTTACCTTTTTCGTTTTTAAGAAATGCTTTGCGGGTTTCGCGTGGTGAAATGACTAGCCAAGAGGCAGCAATGGAGACTGGGAAAGAAACTTTAATAGGTGGAGCTTTCGGTGGTGCAACAGCTTTTACTGTGACCGCAGTTGCTTCTGCTTTTCCACCGATCGCTATCTTCCTTACAGCAGTTTCCCCTGCTTTATTAGTAGCTGGTGGTGCTGGCATGGTTTATGAGTTTTTCAAAATTCTTGAGGATCATAAACAAGAGGTTAGAGATTATTACAACTCTCTGACTGAGCAACAATTGAGCTATTTGCAACAAGTCGAAGATGAGATGATCTACGAACACAAGAAAAATCTAAGATTCCTAGATGAGCAAAGAGCCTTGAGTGAAGAGATTACTAATCGTCCTCGCAGGGCTGGAATTGAAGGAGCTTTTGAGCGTTTACAGCAATCAATAGCGATCGCTGAAAGTATGGGACTGAGTGGCAAAGATAGCAAGCTTCTCGGTGGTTCTACACAACGTTATCTATCTGCAAACAGCTAAACAAAACTAATCGAAATTGAGAATATGATCTTTATTATCCCCTTTATAATTGGAGCGATAGGTGTTGCTGTCGGTGCT
>JBILGV010000177.1:0-3874 GCA_044350865.1 Pseudanabaena sp.
ACCATCTTATTGGCGATCGTTATGTCTTAAGCGATCGCAGTTTGGCTCTCGTCATCGTAAGTACAGTTGATCTACAAAATTTCTTAGATCTTAAACGTATTCTTAAAGAAAATGCTCTGATTCGCCGAGTCCGTGAGTGGGCTGTCAGTAAACATCCACAGCAACTTTAAAAATTTGGTTTGCAGGTTTTAAACCTTGATCGGAGAATTAAGTAAGATACGATCAATTTGCGAAAATAGTTTTTCGTGGTTGCCAGAATTGATAATCACGAAATCGGCAAGCTCCTTTTTTTCGGATTGGGGCATTTGACTAGCGATTCTTTCGATCGCTTCGTTTTTTGAGAGATGGTTGCGATCAATGAGTCTCTGTAACTGTTGCTGATAGTCGCAAGCCACAACCCAAGTCTCTGTTACTAAATGTTCCATTTTTGCTTCAAAGAGCAATGGGATTGCCATAACTACGGTTGCAGGCGCTAATCTTTGGGCTTCGTTAGTCAGACATTTTTGAACGTATGGATGAATTAACATTTCTAGCCATTGACGCTCAACTGCGCTAGAGAATATGATTGCACCAAGTTTACGGCGATCTAAATTACCGTAATTGTCAATAATTAGTTTGCCGTAGCGATCGCTAATTTTGGCAAGACGTTCTTCCGTGAGCGCTTGTCTGGCATATACATCAGCATCAAGAATTGGCAATTGAAAAGTCTTTGCTAAATAGTCAGTAACAGTAGTCTTACCTGTGGCAATGCCACCTGTGAGTCCAATGATGCGTTGATTCATGTGTTTTAATGCGAATGTTTTAATACAAATGTTTTAATGCCAACCTGATACGAACTTATGAATATAGATTTCACGAATATTCTTGGATTTGCAGCCGCAACCCTAACTACCTTTGCTTTTTTACCACAAGTGCTGCAAGTTTGGCGATCGCGATCGACTAAGGATATATCTTTGCCAATGTTAGTGACTTTTATCGCAGGGATCACTCTCTGGCTAATTTACGGATTCAAGGTCAACGCTGCGCCGATTTATATTGCTAATGCAATCACCCTAATTTTGAACCTAACAATTTTGCGCTTTAAACTTAAATATGGATAATACTGGAAGTACTGTGCTTTACCATTCTTAATATTTACCATCCATATTCTGCATATGTCCTCTCTTACCGATTTCTTTTCAACTTATTTCACCCATTTTGTCATGATCGGCTTGATTCTAATCTTTGCGATCGCCCATAGTGGTTTAGCCTCATTGCGAATGTGGGCGGAAGAAAAGATAGGGGCAAGGCTATATCGGGTAATTTTTGCATTGGTAAGTCTCCCTCTTGCAGGGTTGCAACTTATCTACTTCTTTATTCATCGTTATGACGGTGAGCAGTTGTGGAATGTGCAAGGGGTTACAGGGGTAAATGAGTTTGTGTTGATCTTATCGGCGATTTCATTTTTGTTTCTTTATCCTGCTACTTTTAATTTAACGGAAGTGGCGGCGCTGAAAAAACCAGAAGTGCATTTATTTGAAACGGGGATCATTCGCATTTGTCGCCATCCTCAGATGGTCGGACAGGTTCTATGGGGATTTGCCCATGCTCTTTGGCTAGGGACATCTTTTACCTTGACAACCGCGATCGCTTTGGTTATCTATCATTTATTTGCTGTTTGGCATGGCGATCGGCGTTTATTTAAGCGCTATGGCGATGCTTTTTTGGCAGTAAAGGAACGGACTTCGATTTTGCCATTTGTGGCGATCGCTCAAGGTCGGCAGCAATTAGTTTTCCAAGAGTTTCTCCGTCCTGCATATATTGGTGTGGCGATTACAATTGTCTTATTCCGATGGTTGCACCCGATCGCAATTACTGCTTCGGCTAATTTAAACTGGTAAAATGGCATAGTCATATTTTTAATTAGGCGATCGCACCAATAGCAAAGGAACTAAATAAATGACTCAAGCAATCGCTCGTAAATCCTTGTATGAGTCCGATTTCTTGCTATGGACTCAAGACACCGTAGCCAAGCTCAAGGCTAGGGATTTTGACCGTGTGGATTTAGAAAATTTATTAGAGGAGATCGAATCATTGGGGCGTTCTGAAAAAAAGGAGATTAAAAGCCGCTTAACAACATTGATCGAACATTTACTCAAGCGGCTGTATATTGATATGCCTCAAGAGTTCAATGGCTGGGAACGCACGATCAGAAATCAAAGAACTGAGATCGAGTTCGCGCTTGATGATTCTCCTAGTTTAAAAGCTTTGTGGAACGATACTTTTGATATTGCTTTTCGCGCTGCATTGCGAGATGTAAAAAAGGAATATGCCAAACAAGGCTATCAATTCCCTGATACATGGCAGTTCGGGCGCGATATTGACACGATGCTAAATACTGATTTCTGGGAATAGAGAAAAATATTTTTTACGCTAATTTTGTCTACAAATTGTAGATTTTTCGATTTTCGTGTAATCATCATTTGTGATAAAGTAGGAGCCAATATGACGATTCAATAAATTATTCATGGCAGATCAACCTAAAAATCAACCTAAAAATCAGTTGTTCTACGGGGATAATCTTGATGTGTTGCGAAAACATATCAAAGATGAGTCGGTTGATCTGTGCTACATCGATCCGCCCTTTAACTCAAAGCGCAACTATAACCAGATCTATAACAATATTGGGAAGGAAGACAAGGCTCAGGCTCAAGCCTTTATTGATACATGGACATGGGATGATCGAGCCAATCAAGGTTTAGCAGAGATTCAAGAAAATTATTTAGGGCGTTTTACTTCCCAAAGTATCGATCTTATTTCTGGTTTAACCAAGGTTTTGGGGAAGGGGAGTTTGTTGGCTTATTTGGTCAGTATGACCTTGCGAATTGCTGAAATTTATCGAGTTTTAAAAACAACTGGAAGCTTTTATTTACACTGCGATCCAACAGCTTCTCATTACTTGAAAATAATTATTGATGCGATTTTCTGCTCTCAGGGGGGTGATTTTTTAAACGAAGTTATTTGGTGTTATGGCGAAAGAGGGATATCAAAAACATCATTTAACAGAAAACATGACGTAGTTCTTCTGTATTCAAAATCTACTGATAAACATAAATTTAACTATCGACAGATCACAGATGCTTATTCCGACTCAACCGTCAAAAAATTCCGTCATGTTGATGCAGACGGGAGACGATTTCGTTTGCGCGGTCGTAATGTGCCTGAAGCAGGTAATCTCAGGAGAAAAACTGATATTCCGCTAACAGAAGAATCTGAGTATACTTATCGTCAATATCTAGATGAGTCAGAGGGAGTTTTAGCGAAGGATTGGATAGAAATCCCTTTTCTAAATCAAGTATCTAGAGAAAGGCTGGGATATCCGACCCAAAAACCAGAGGCCCTATTAGAACTTTTCATTAAAGCCAGCAGTAAAGAAGATGATGTAGTTCTTGATGCTTATTGTGGCTGTGGTACAACTGTTGCCGTTTCCCAACGCTTAAACCGTCAATGGATTGGCATAGACATTACTTATCAAAGCATCAGTTTAATTCTTAGACGATTGGAGGAATCATTTGGAAAGGGTGTACTAGATAGCATCACCCTAAACGGCATTCCTAAAGATATCGAATCAGCAAAATTACTTGCTAATAAAAGTGACGATCGCACTCGTAAAGAGTTTGAAAAATGGGCTGTCCTTACCTATTCCAACAACCGCGCTATCATCAACCAAAAGAAAGGTGCAGACAAAGGCATTGACGGAATTACTTACTTTAGAAGCGAAAAAGATGATCCAGAAAGAATTATCGTAATTGCTCAACTCAGGTAAATTGGGCGTTACAAAGGACAAAAAGTGATAAAGTAATAGCATGAAAGAACTTCCCAATCTAAAACAGTT
>JBILGV010000130.1:0-11714 GCA_044350865.1 Pseudanabaena sp.
AGAAGCAGCCCGTTGTGGTAGCTACTACATCAACCAACGCTGGTTAGGTGGAATGCTCACCAACTGGACAACAATCAAAACTCGTGTCGATCGCCTCAAGGATCTCGAACGTCGTGATGATAGTGGCGCACTCGATCGCCTTCCTAAGAAAGAAGCATCGACCCTACGTCGTGAAATGGAAAAGCTACGCAAGTATCTTGGCGGCATCAAACTCATGCGTAAGCCACCCGACATCGTGATCGTGGTTGACCATAAGCGTGAATACAACGCGGTTCAAGAATGCCAAAAGTTGAAGATTCCCATTGTGTCTTTACTTGATACCAACTGCGATCCCGATAGCGTTGATATTGGTATTCCTGCAAATGACGATGCGATCCGCTCGATCAAGTTGATTGTCGGTAAGCTTGCTGATGCTATCTACGAAGGTCGTCATGGCGATATCGAAGACATCGAGTATGAAGTTTCCTACGAAGATGCTGAAGCTCTCGTTGAAGCTGAAGAAATCATCACTGGTGATGAAGAAGGAGCAGAAGTTTAAAGCTTCTCATCCATAAAAAAAGCGGCGCTATGCGCCGCTTTTTTTGTTGGTATTAATAAACTTCATCGTGGCTACCAATATCAATCAAAACAATCGTCTCATCTTGGATTAGAAAAACACAAATAATTCGATATTCGTAGGTCAAGCTACAGGCATAAAATTCGCTAAGATCTCCTTTTAATTTATGTGTTTTTAGTGATGGATCGAATGGATTAGTTTTTAGCTTTTCTAAAATTTGTCCATACTTGTCAATTAACTGAGGACGTTTTTTAAAGAATTTACGTTCTTTACGTTTATAGTCATCATCTTTAACCAATCTCATGCTTCAGATCCTGAATATAAGCATTTACATCATTAATCTCGGTAAAACCTGATAAACCGTCCTGTTTGATTTTTTGGATAGTTTTTAAACATTGATACTTATCTATTTCAAGATCTTCATCAGATTCTTGCTCCATCTGGCTATCAATTCCCAAGCGAAAATAGTGAATCAGATCGTATAGAGCAGCTAGTTTGGATTCGGGAATATATTGCAACTCGTTAATGATGGAATCTTTATTTGACATGGCTCGACACCTGTAAAAGTACGGTTTAAAATATCGCTATTGATAAATTTTACCTAATAAAACCGATCGCTTTGCGCCTGTGACGCTAGGTAAATTGCCAGCCCGTTCTTTGAGACGAAAATATCCCAATAAGGCAAAGGCGATCGCCTCCTTACTATCACCACTCATCCCAAAGTCATCGGTACGCTTCACGATCGCAGGTTTTAGCAAATCCTGTAAACGCTCCATCAAATAACCATTGCGCCCACCGCCGCCGCCAATCATTACTTCATCGGGAAATACGGGCAGAAAATCACGATAACTTTTGGCGATCGCCCTAGCTGTAAATTCTGTCAGCGTAGCCAAAATATCATAATTACTTAAATCTTCACATTCTGCCAAACGCGCTTCTAGATAGTCGGGACTAAATAACTCGCGTCCTGTCGATTTTGGTGGCGCTGTCACAAAAAATTCTTGCGTTAGCCATTGATTGACTAAATTTAAATCTGGCTTACCCTGTCGAGCGATCGCACCATCGCGATCAAAAGATTCACCAAATAATTTTTGGGTTGCCATATCCATCAAGACATTGCCAGTTCCATTATCAAAACCAAAGACTTGATCTTGGTTGTCAATGGCATTAGGTGGCAAATAAGTTAAGTTACTTATCCCGCCAATATTTTGGCAGACGCGATATTTAGTTGGATCTGATAACAACAAAGTGTCAATCATTGGCACAAGGGGAGCACCCTGACCACCAGCCTCAATGTCAGCAACACGAAAATCGCTGATAGTCTTAATTCCTGTAAGTTTAGCAATTACCGCGCCGCGCCCAAGCTGAACTGTGTAGCCCATTTGATTACCAACGGGAGGGCGATGAAATACGGTTTGACCATGAGAGCCTATCAGATCGGGTTTGCGATCGCTTTTGTCACTAATGGCGATCGCGGCTTGGGCAAAACTCTCGGCAATGCGGTCATCTAGCTCACATATTTGCTGTAGCGATCGCGGTTCCCCAGCACAAACTGCTAGTATTTCGGCTCTGAGGTCGGCGGGGTATGGATAAGTATGCCCTGCGATTAAATTAGTTTCGATACGGTTATGGCGATCTCTAATTTCCACCAAAGCGGCATCGATCCCATCAACGGATGTGCCGCTCATCAACCCGATCGCTAATATTTTGTCCATTAGGATAATAATTATTGTCTGTGCTTACAAAAATAGTATCTGCTTTTGCATTGTATTTAACTTTCATAGTTGTTCTCCTGCCAATAGCGTTTGACATAGTTTGCAATAGTTGTCATTTTTGAGAAACTACTGAGGTTGATGGGGATTGTTGCTTGTAGCAAAGAAACTCTGTGAAGTCTTTAACATGCAGAATTGATTCTTCTGGCAATATTTCTAAAAGCTGCTGCCTTAATTTCTCTTTGTCACAATGGCTTCAAGGGCATTAACGGAAAGTTTATTAGACTCATTCATCCAATAGACTTTCCCCCGCAATAAAGTCCATTGCGAAACAGGGCAAACCTCGCTCTTCAAACAAATCTGTAACCCGCACAATATGCGGATGGCGCTGTTGGGCTAGTTTAGCGAGCTTCTGCCCCTCTTGCATAAACTTCTGGACAAACTTGGCATATTCGGGGTCGCGCTGCAACTCTTGATTAGGTACTTTCAGGACACAATTTTGGGACAAATACTTGGGACAAATACTGATGTTCTGCCAAATAGGTCAATCCAAAGCCGCCTTTTCCTAGCTGCTTCTTGACAACATATTTACCTTGCAAAGTCTGACCAATTGACAAAGACATAACTCCTATTTCCTTTTTCCTTCAAAACACCACAGGCTGAAACTTCTCATCATTCCATAACTTAGCACTTGATTCTGGCTCGAGTCATGGTGCTTATGGCGATCGCTTTGATAAGTAGCTAGTTGTAATTAAATGATTAATTAGTCATGGATTTTAGCTAAAAACATAATTGCGATCGCTTTTAATATTTGCAGTACATCATAAAGATGATTGGTGCGCGACAGCATCGAATAGGTTTCCGAAAAATCATACAGTTTATTTTTGAGATCAACTTTTATGAATATGAAATTATTGCCATTTGTAACCAATCCAAATAATGGTGATGCTTCTAGTGAAGAGGCGATCGCATAGGCAAGAGTTTGGGGAATCCCAACTTCAATATCAAATTCAGTTTCCTTTGATTCAATAATTACGCGCCAAAAACGTTCCTGTACAACCAAAAAATCAATTCGTCCCCGTAAAGTTTCGTTTTCTACGGTAGTTGCAATCTCGACAGGTACTTCTGAGCGCAAACGAAATGGAGGATCATAAAAACCAGCTAATTCCATTAATCGCGATACGACGATCGCATTTACCGATCCTTCCGTAACCTGTCCTTCTTCACGATGATAACGAAAGCGTTGCCGAATTATATCTAAGGTTTCTTGTTCTAAATCTGTTAACAGTGGTAGTGCTTCAAACCATTCTCTAAAAAATTGGCTGTCCGTGGCTCTCTGTAGACCAAATTTTTGATGGACTTGGTTTAAGGTTTTGACGACCTGTGTGACAGCAGTTTGAGACATCTTTTTATTTAGAGATATGACTGTACTAGTAAAATTATAAGCGATCGCTAGTTAATGATTAACTCGAATCACTTTTTCCGATCGCACTAAATCACTTTCACCCGCAAAGATTGAGCGTCCTTGACTGTTGGGTGAATCCAATGGAATCGCGCCTAAAGGCATTTGCACAGTTCTCAAACCAATATCATTTTCTTGACCGATTAAGAAGGTGATCGGCAAATCTAAACGAGGCTGAGCGATCGCGGTCATGCTGACTAATTGATCAGTGCGTGATTGGAATTTGAAACATTGAGCGCCGATCGCACCACGCACGGCTGACCTGATGTTATTGGCTGATATCCGTTTTGCAAAACCTTCGGCGGTGATTAGAATTAATTCCGTAGTTGGGTAATTTATTAAATCTAGAACCGATACACCAATTTGAGTTTCAGAACTGCCTAAACGCAACGCAATATTGCCTGCGGCGGCGCGTCCGACCGTGGGAATTTGATTTTCGTCAGCTTTTAGACGGAGAATCCGACCTGCGGAAGTGGCGATCGCTAGTTCCTGTTCCAAGCCGACAATATCTGCCCAGAATAGTGAATCATCCTCCTTGAATTTCGCCGCGATTAAACCTCGTGCGGTCATATCCGCAAATTCCGCAAGGGGCGATCGCTTGATTTTGCCTTGATTAGAGAGCAGAACCAAACCTTCTGTTGAATCAGGATTCTTTTCCCAGACAAATTGCGAAACAATACGTTCTGTACTATCGGGTAGCAAAGTAATTAAGGGAGTACCGCGTCCTTTTGCCTTAACGATGGGAACATTGACAAGCCCTAGCGGAAATGCACGACCTGTATCTGTCAGTACCACCATTTCCCGATCGCTACGGGTGTCATAGGAAGCGATCGTGAGATCATCGCTTAAGTCTGCTGATGCTGGGATTTTGGTATTTTTATCGAAGCTCTTAATATAGCCCTTATGGGTGATTTGCACCGTAATATCTTGTGGTTCGGCAACAGGTATATTTAGTTCCGTTGTTAAAGAAATCAGAGAAACTTCTATGGTTTTAGGTTGTTTTGCTGCTTTAGATTTTTTTTCGGATACTTTCTCAATCGTTTTATTGGTAGCTTTTTCAATTGGAAGTTCAGGTTCAATGATTTGCGGAGTTGTTTTAGAAGTTGCCTTGAAATTTGTTTGCGGAATAGCGCGTTCGCCTTTAGTCCGTTTTGAGGTTGTTGTTGATTCTTGTTCTGTATCCGCTTGCATTTGCAATTCAAGATTTTGGCGGTTTTCTAGCAATTGCCATGCGAGATGGGTTCTGCGAGGATCGCTATGTTTCTTTTTATGATCGCGCAATTCCTTTTTGAGAAACTTCAACAACTCACGGCGATCACCCAACAATTTCTCCAATTTGGCAATTTGCTGCTGTAAGGTTTCCAATTCCTCACGAATTTTCTGCTGCTCAAAAGCAGTAATACGGCGCAAAGGCATTGAGAGAATTGCTTCAGCTTGGATTTCCGATAGTCCAAACTCAGTTTGTAAATCAGTTTTAGCAAGGGCGCTATTATTTGCAAATCGTAAAATTCTGATTAGGCGATCGATATCGGCAAGAACTAGAACTAGACCTTCCAATAGATGTGATTTTTCTTGAGCTTTCTTCAGTTGATAACGGAATCGCTTAACCAACGTTTCCTCACGGAAACTAAGGAACTCTTGCAGCAGTTCACGCAAACTCATCTGTTTTGGTTGTGAACCTTGGAGAGCCAATAAACTCGCCCCGAAGGTTGATTGCAATGCAGTTTGTCGATATAGCTGTTCGAGAATTACTTCAGGCGCAATATCTTTTTTGAGTTCGATCACCACCCGCATTCCCTCGCGATCGCTTTCGTCACGAATATCGGCAATACCATTGATTTTTTCGTTGTTGACCAGTTCCGCAATTTTTTCGATCCAAGCTGCCTTGTTCACCTGATAAGGCAACTCGGTAATGATAATCGCCAGTTTTGCGCGTTTGCCAGTTCCCTTACCGCCAAACTGCTCGACAGCAGCCACACCCCGCACGGTAATGCTCCCCCGTCCCGTCAGGTAAGCCTCGCGCACACCTTCCTGATTCATAATAATCCCACCTGTAGGAAAATCAGGTGCAGGGATCAAGCTCAATAACTGCTCATCAGGAAGATCAGGATTATCAATTAAGGCGATCGCGCCATCAACTACTTCATTCAAATTATGGGGCGGGATATTCGTTGCCATGCCTACGGCGATCCCCGTTGCACCATTGAGCAGCAACATTGGTAATTGCGCTGGCAATACGGCTGGCTCCTGCTCCGAACCGTCAAAGTTATCGACAAAATCAACGACATCCTCTTCGATTTCGCTGAGCATCGCCTCATTACCGATCGCCGCCAAACGACATTCGGTATAGCGCATCGCCGCCGCAGGGTCATTATCAACGGAGCCGAAGTTGCCATGTCCCGCCAGCAATGGGTAGCGACTAGAAAAATCCTGCACTAAGCGCACTAAAGCATCGTAGACCGATTGATCGCCGTGGGGGTGATATTTACCTAATACGTCACCAACGACACGGGCGCATTTACGAAAGGGGCGATCTGGCACGAGTCCAAGCTCATGCATGGCATAGATGATCCTGCGATGCACAGGTTTCAGACCATCACGGGCATCGGGAAGGGCGCGACCGACAATAACGCTCATGGCGTACTCTAGGTACGATCGCTGCATTTCCGTATGCAGTGAAGTCTGAATGATTCTTTCCCCATCATTAGACCCAAAATTTAGCTCTTGCTGCCCTTGCTTTGCCATAAAATCTACGAACGCTGTACATGATAATCACGATGATAACCACAATGTAACAGCAAGTAACAGCAAACTCAAATGTAGTACATGGTTGTAGCGATTTGGCGCTGGCGTTGGCGATCGCATAGGTCTTTGAGCGTACAGCCATCCAAAACACTAGAGGCGGCTTTTTGCGCCGTCTCCCAAGCCTCTCGAATCACTGACAGGGAAGCACTTTCAACGCCTGATTTACTGGTATCCTCCGCGATCGGATCGTACCCTTCGATTCCATGAATAATTTCTAGCAAGCTAATTTGTCTTGGCTCACGCGCCAGAATATATCCACCTTTCGAGCCACGCTGACTTTTGACCAAGCCTTGACGCTTGAGGGTGGCGAGTAACTGCTCTAAGTAGCGATCGGGAATATTTTGTTGGTTAGCAATGTGCCGAATTTGTAGAGGTTGTTCGATCGCAAAGTTATTAGCTAGCTCCAGCATGGCTAGGATTGCATATTCGCTTTTTAAAGAAAGTTCCACAACTGACCGTATTTCTGATTGGGTTTGAAATCTATAATACTACGGTACAACACTGTGGATTATGGATTTTATATGTGGTTTAGCCGTTTAATCTTATGGGGTAGGATATTATAGGAGGCTAGGCAAATGTTTAATTAACATTGCTAAATAAATCTAAGTATATTTACTCAGAGATATGCTTACAAGAGAATCAGGCTAACCTAGCGTGCTGAAAGCTATGATTACAATTCCTGTTGAATACTGCCAACTACCCACTGCGGAAGACTTACCCGACTCCGATGAAACCCCTGTGGATAACGAACTTCAAAATCACATCCCCAATGTTCTCCTAAATTTACTAATGTGGATATGGCGCGATCGCCAAGATTGGTTTTTCGGAGTGGATATGTGCTACTACTACGAAGCGAATATTCAGGAACCTAAGAAATCTAAATCGATTGTACCCGATGGATTCTTAGCGATCGGCGTACCGCAACTCAAAAGTGAAGGCGGACGCTTGAGCTATGTTCTTTGGCAGGAACGAGTAAAACCGATTCTAGTTCTCGAAGTTATCTCCAAAGAATACAATGGCGAATATGATCAGAAGCTAAGGCAATATCAAGCATTAGGGATTATCTATTATGTAATTTATAACTCCTTAAGCGGTCGTAGGGGACTTTACAAGAGGCACGAATCATTGGAGGTCTATAAGTTAATCAATGGTAAGTACGAATTATTGCCATCGGTGACGCTACTATCGGAATCTGGAAAATCAGAATCTGGCAAAGTTATATGGATACCAGAAATCAATTTGGGAATCGGTTGCGAGCGTCATATTCTTGGTAATTGGGAACGTGATTGGCTTTATTGGTACGATCGCAATTGCGTCAGATATCCCACGGCTGAGGAACGCGCTCAACAGGCGGAGGCTACTCAACATCAGGCGGAAACTGCTCAACAACAGGCGGAGGCTGCTCGACAACAAGCGGAGGCTGCTCGACAACAAGCGGAGGCTGCTCGACAACAAGCGGAGGCTGCTCGACAACAAGCAGAGGAGATCGCTATGCAAGAGCGTAATGACAAGGAAAAACTTGCCGCCCATCTCAGATCGTTGGGAATAAATCCAGATGAAATTTTATAATCATCGAATCAGCAATTATGAATTACGCCCAAGACTTAAGCTCAAAATGATGCATTGCCATAGGTTTAGCCATGATTTAGCTCTGTAATCCTGTTCAATAGGATACTATAGAAGACTAGGCAAATGTTTAATTAATATTGCTTTAATATTTCTAAATAAATCTAAGTCTAAATCCAATTCTAATTACTCAGGCAAACCTGCGTGCAAGCAATAGACCCACAAGAACTATATCCCTTTCATCTCGACCAGTTTCAGTTACAGGCGATCGCCGCCTTGCAAGCAGGTAAGTCGGTCGTTGTTTGTGCGCCAACAGGTTCAGGCAAAACTCTAATCGGTGAATATGCAATTCATGCCGCTTTAGCCGATAATCGCCGCGTATTTTATACTACGCCGCTCAAGGCACTCTCCAATCAGAAATTACGCGATTTTCGGCAACAGTTTGGTGATGATAATGTGGGGCTGCTCACGGGTGATACTTCCGTAAATCGTGACGCGCCGATCTTGGTGATGACCACTGAGATTTTTCGGAATATGCTCTATGGTACGCCTCTTGGTGAAGTAGGAACATCGCTCACGGGCGTGGAAGTGGTGGTACTTGATGAATGTCACTATATGAACGATCGCCAAAGGGGAACAGTTTGGGAAGAATCGATTGTGTATTGTCCATCGGAAGTACAGTTAGTGGCACTCTCGGCAACCGTAGCCAATAGCCAACAGTTAACCGATTGGATTCATAAAGTTCATGGCGACACCGAGTTAATTTATTCCGATTTTCGTCCCGTTCCCCTTGAGCATTCTTTTTGTAATAACAAAGGCTTTTTTCCTTTACTAGATAGTTCCAATCAGAAGATTAATCCTAGATTAAAACCGATTAGCAATAAGCCTCTATCTAAAGAAGAAAGACATAAAATTGTCCCTGCGATCGGAGCCGTAATTTCCCATTTACGACAACGCGATATGCTCCCCGCAATTTATTTCATTTTTAGCCGTCGCGGTTGCGATAAATCGGTAACGGATTTAGGAAATGTGTCTCTGGTGAATGCGGAAGAATCACTGAGACTGAAGCCACAAATTGATGCTTTTGTTGCCGCTAATCCTGAGATTGGCAAACCACTCCATGTTGATGCGCTCTATCGTGGCATTGCCGCTCATCATGCAGGGATTTTACCTGCTTGGAAAGGCTTTGTGGAAGAGTTGTTTCAACAGGGTTTGATTAAGGTCGTCTTTGCAACGGAAACTCTGGCGGCGGGAATCAATATGCCAGCCCGAACTACCGTGATTTCCAGTATTTCCAAACGCACCGATCGCGGACATCGGTTATTGAATGCTTCGGAATTCCTGCAAATGGCTGGTCGAGCAGGACGGCGCGGGATGGATGAAGTTGGTTATGTGGTCACGGTACAAACTCCCTTTGAAGGCGCAAAAGAGGCGGCTCATTTAGCCACATCCACTGCTGATCCCTTAGTCAGCCAGTTCGCGCCTAGCTATGGCATGGTGATGAATTTACTGCAAACCCATTCCCTCGATCAAGCCAGGGATCTTGTAGAGCGCAGCTTTGGGCAGTATCTCGCCGATCTTAATCTTGCGCCACAAATCCAAAATCTCGAATTAGTGATCGAACAAATTGCCAAATTAGAGAATAATCTCGCCTCTGTGGATTTGAAGCAATTAGAAGTTTATGACAAACTACGCGATCGCCTCCGAGAAGAAAAGCGCCTCTTCAAAATGTTGGTGCAGCAATCAGAAGAGATGCGTTTAAATGATTTAGCATCCTATGCTCCCTATTTGTTATCAGGTTCACCGCTTACTATTCGCACAAATAAGGGCGTGATTGTCCATGCTGTACTGGCGGCGAAAGTCCAAGGTTCGGGACAGTTCCCTTGGTTTGTTTGCCTTGGGCGCAATAATTGCTGGTATACCTGTGGCTACAAAGATATTATGCAAGTCGGTAGCGATTTGTTGCTAGATGGCGATATTGAATATCCCGCCAAATTACCATTACGTTTGGGACAATCGGTTGATGGGGACGAAATCAGCGCCGCGATCGCCCAAAAAATTGAACCATTACCAGAGCCAGATCCTGCTCCTGAAGTAATCAAGCAACAGGCGCGAATGTTGGCGATCGAGTCAGAAATGAATCAACATCCTGTATCGAAAATGAGCGATCGCGGTGCGATATTTAAAAAAGTTAATCGCCTCGAACAATTGCAGCGTCAAATCGAATTTCAGCAAAAGGTAGTCAACGAGCGCCGTCAACGCCATTGGCAAGAATTCATGAGTTTGGTGAATATCTTGCAATATTACGAATGTCTGGAAGATACCCAGCCCACAGAAAGAGGTAAAGTCGTGGCGGCGCTGCGCGGTGAAAATGAACTATGGTTAGCCCTTTGTATGCTCTCTGGTGAAATGGATAATCTCGCGCCCCATCATCTTGCGACCGTATGTGCAGCGATCGTCAGTGAAAATAGTCGCCCTGATAACTGGATCAAGTTCGGTCTGTCACCCACGGTGGAAGATGCCCTTGATGGATTACGCGAAATTCGCCGTCAGATGATGCCCGTCCAACGCCGTCATTTAGTCGATATTCCTGCATGGCTAGATTATGAACTCACGGGACTAGTTGAGCAATGGGCGCTGGGAATGGAATGGTCGGAACTATGCCAAAATACCAACCTTGATGAAGGAGACATTGTCCGCCTGATGCGCCGTACTATTGATCTGCTCTATCAAATTCCCCATGTCCCCAATCTGCGATCGCAAGTCTATTCATCCGCCAAGCAAGCCGCGCAAATGATCGATCGCTTTCCTGTGAATGAGGTGATTTAGCCAAGAGAGAGTGAATATCTTGTAAAATTAACCACAAAACTATAAACCATATTTTTTCTAGAAGCTTTTATGATCGGTTGAACTACATATTTATAACTTCCGCCATTGTAATTAATTATCTATGAGTCAGTTATGAGACGTTCCAATCACCCCGATCGCCAAATGACAACCCCAGAAAATATTTCTCGCGACTCAACGAAAGACCGAATCGAGATGTTTTTTTGCTTAATGCCAGTATTTGGGCTGATTCCTTCAGCGATCGCGCTGGTGCGTCAGCGCAGTAGTCGGCAAGTCCGCGATGTCAGTCAAGTGGCGATCGCCTTGATGTTGACTTGGGCGATCGCTTATGGGGCAATGGGCGGTGTGCCAACGGAGGGGGAAACTGTGCAAATCACATCCGAACTAATCAAAGCAACCTTAAGTTCAGGTTATTTTGGGATTTGTGTTTACTTGATGTATCGGTTATATCGCCATCAGGCGATCGCTTTGCCTTGGATAAAAGATATTTTAGAGAGTAATAATTTAGAAATTAATAAAAAGAGATCAGGAAAATGTAATCAAACACCTGATAATTAAACCCTAATTATTTTGGCTTTAGAAACAATATTTTATGACTTTACGAAATGCTAGAGGTGCTGTTAGGAGCTTTGCCAAAGACGGGTAGCAACTTAAGGCGGGACAGCTTATAGGGTAAGCTTTTTAGGTTTTGGAGTTTTGAGAGATCTTCTTGGTAAAGGCAGGGGTCTCATGCGAGGGACAACCCAGAGAAATAAGTCAGGAAAGT
>JBILGV010000178.1:0-3815 GCA_044350865.1 Pseudanabaena sp.
GAAAATATATAGAAGATCCTCATCATGCTTCTAATTAGCCGAAAGATTAAGGGCAATAAATTGCCTCGCTCGTTTCCCTCTCAGCGCTAAAGCACTGAGTTTCCCACTTACCGTATTATTTCTATGATTGGAAAGCTGTCGCTATATTTAGTGATCGTGCGATCGCGCCCAACCAATTATCAATTTTTCAGCAAGAGTTGATTGCCAATAATCGCTTAATTTCGATTTATCTCAATGAGTTACCAGATTCTGATTCCGTGGCGATCGCGATCGTTCAGCTAGTTAAATGTCGCGAACAAGATGCGCCTAAAATTGTCGAAGAATTGAAACAGCAAAACTTAAATCCTGATATTATTGAGCTAGTCGAAGCTGTGCTTGTGTCTAAATTTAAAAACTTAAGCCGTGAGGAGATTGAAGCGATGTTTGCACTCAGCGATTTAAAAAATACCAGAGTATATAAGGATGCTGTGCAAGAAGGTGTCCGAAGAGGTTTACATCGAGGTTGGCAAAAAGGAAAGGAGGAAGGCAAGGTAGAAGGAAAAAAAGAGGGCAAGAAAGAAGGTAAACAGGAAATTGCCCTAAATCTACTTAGGATTGGGATGGATATTGTTCAGGTGTCACAGGTGACTGGTTTGACGATCGCTCAGGTGTCAAGGCTTCAGGAAGGGTAACTTAAGAGTCAGAGATCGCTTGCATCAAGCTAAAATGATTACAATCCAATCTGACGAAAGCTATGGCTAAAACTTTGACAATTACGCTTCCAGATAATTTGGAAGAAGAGTTAACGTCTCAAGCGACCCGCCTAAATCAATCACCTGAAGCCATCTTGTTACAGGCTTTAACTAGGCAGTTAAAAATTTTGTCGCAGGTTAGCTTATTACCAGTGATAGAAACAGATCCACTCTTACGGTTAATTGGTTCTATTGATGTTGACATACCCGATCTTGCTGAAAATTGCGATCGCTATATTGGTCAAGATCTTTATCAGAAACTAAGATATGAGTATATGCAAGGAAAAGATCAACAAAAATGAAAATTAAAAGGCTAGAATATTATGACCATGCTAAAGGATGGCGGCTAGATCCTGTTGAGTTTTCTAATCTCAACTTACTTGTAGGTATCTCTGGTGCAGGAAAGACTAAAATTTTGGATGCTATCTTAAATCTTCAAAAAATAGCAAGTGGGGAATCTTTAAACGGTGTTGAATGGGAAATTATTTTTTCAACAAAAGATAATGAAGAATATATTTGGAAGGGAAAATTCAACACTATAGAAAAATCGGAAACCAGTTTTATTCATGAGTCTGGTAGTGAGGATCAAGCTGAAATCTTGACCGAAAGTTTATTTTTAGATCAGCAACTTTTAGTAAAAAGAGAAAGTACTCAAATTGAGTTTAATCGCAGTGTTTTACCAAAACTATCAGCATTTGAAAGCGTAGTTGAAATTTTCAAGAATGAAAAATTGATTAAACCAGTGTGGAATGGTTTTCGACAAATAAACCATAGTGACGAAACTATGGTGTCACAAAAGCAGATTTATCATGTGCCATTTTCTTTGCTTTTGAGTAAATATACCACTGAAGAAGACATCATAAATAGTGAATTCAGAACACAAGTTAAGTTGGCTTTAGCTTATAGGAATGTACCAAAACTATTTGAGGATATCAAAAATAAATTTGTACAAATTTTTCCAACAGTTGAAGATATTAAAATCGAGTCTTTCAATGGTTACGCTCTTACGGAGATGCCAAACGCATTCAAGGAATTTCCATTTGTGTATATTAAAGAAAAAGGTGTTGAATCTTGGATAGATCAAGGAGATATTTCCTCTGGTATGTACAGGACTATAATTCATATCGCTGAACTTTATTTGTCACCGAATGGTAGCCTCATTATTATCGATGAATTTGAGAATAGTTTAGGTATTAATTGTATTGATGCCGTTACTGAAGATCTAATTTTAGATCAAGGAGATTTGCAATTCATTTTAACCAGTCATCATCCATATATCATTAATAATATTCCGATGGATTATTGGAAAATCGTTACTCGTAAAGGTGGTGTGGTAACAGTAAGAAATGCGAAGGAATTAAATCTAGGTAAGTCTAAGCACCAAGCTTATTTGCAACTGATTAACAAGTTGGAAACATATAACGAAGAGGCTGAAGTTGCATGAATCTGTATTTCCTTGTAGAGGGATCTTCTGAGTTTAGTATTTATCCAAAATGGCTAAGTCATCTTTTGCCAAATTTTAAAAGAGTTAATGAATACGATCAAATTACTGACAGTAACTACTTTGTATTTAACGCTGCTGGTCAACCTGCAATAATTGATGAACATTTACCAAATGCGATACAAGATATAAATTTTCTCGAATCACAAGGAAAACACTATTACAATTATCTGCTTGTCTGTCTAGACTCAGAGGAACTGACTGTTGATGAGTTAAGGGAAGATATCCTCGCATCATTAAAATCAAACCAAAATATTAACTTAAATAGCATAGAGCTAGTTCTAATAATTCAGAATCGATGTATAGAGACTTGGCTATTGGGAAATCAAAATTTTGTTCTGACACAAGCTGCAAATATTCCACTTAAATATAGTGAACCATTTCTGACGTATAGAAATTATTATGATGTTAGAAGTCAAGATCCAGAATTAATGGGTATATATAGTGGTAGTACATCGATTAACCATGCTCAATTTCATGAAGAATATTTGAAGGCTGTTTTTAAAGCTAGAGAACTTTCTTACTCTAAAGGGAAATCAAAAGAAGTGGGAGAAAAATTTTATTTAGACGAATTGATTAAACGGATTGCAGTTCAGCCTAACCATTTAAACTCATTCCAATATTTTTTGTCCGTAATACAGACACTGCAAAAATATTAATATTGATTTCATTTAGCTGTAAAGGTAATGAGCTACCACATTCCCACGATCGCTAAAATTGACGAAACCGTTGGCTAAGCTCTTGGCTTAGCATAGTCTAATTATTTGGAAAAAGCCTTTTGATATAACGATTGATTTGCGATTGAGCATAAGCCTTAGCCTGTGCTGAATTCGCTGCATTGATGGTGGTCAAATTAGAACCCATTGACTCTGGATTAACCTGATCACTTGGCTCATTCCCTAAAGCATGATCAGAAATTTGCACCGATTCCACAGACTGTTCAGTAATAGGCTCATTAGGAATTTCCACTTGAGTTTCTGTAACAGTGCGTTCGACCGAGTTGGCAATTACACTTTCAGATGTGGCGGTGACGCTAGTATGCACATGGGTCTCTGTGGTCGATCTCTCAATAATATTGTCAGGAGTTTCAAATTGATTTAGAGATGTAGGAGACTGGGCAAAGCTAGCTGATACAAATTTATTTTTTAAAGGTTGAGCAGCAGAATAGGTATGGGTAAACGAATAATTTGTAGGAGAAGGAATTTTATTTGTTTCTAAACTTGCTTCTAAATCTTGAGCGATCGCAGGGCTTATCTCTTTCTCAATTGCACCCTGCTCCAAACCACTAATCAACGAACAAGGCGGCACGATCGCCCCTTTAGCAATTACCGCCCGCACGATTGAACTTGATGCCCCAATACAAGCCCCTTCACCAATTTTGCTAGAGCCATAAACCAAAACTCCCGCCCCTAAATTCGCACCCGCACCAATTTCTAATAATCCACCTTGGGCATGAAGTACGACTCCCATGCCGATACATACACCTGCCGCGATGATAATTTTGCCGCCTTGGTCAGCTTGGAGCAGCACACCAGAGGCGATCGCCGCAGTTTCATTAATCACTACATCCCCACAAACGTAGG
>JBILGV010000046.1:0-34777 GCA_044350865.1 Pseudanabaena sp.
ACGATTGAAAATGCTAAGGCTATGCTTGCTCTTAGGATCTGCCGTACTAATCAAGATTGGGATGCTTATTGGCTTAATCTTTCTTCCATTTCTTCTTGAGCGGAACTTTCACTTTTAATTACACCCCCCATCTCCCGCAAGGACAACCAATACCGCGCCACATATTCCTGTTGATAGCGAGTCGCATATTGCAGAGCCAGTTCGGTCTTACCGACACCGCCCATTCCCTCCACCGCACAGACGATCACACCCTGACCCTCTTGCAACTTTGCATGAATATCCGCAAGTTCATCTTCTCGCCCCACAAAGTTTTTGGAACCCTGTCGCACGTTACTAGGAATTGGCTGATTAGATTTTGGTGCTTGATGAATAACCGTTTTATTAACGCTTTGGTCAAACTTGGCGTTAATAGTTTCCGCAGTCACTTCCTGCATTCCAATTTGCGTAACTTCTGGCTGCTCTTTGTTCATGGCTATTGATTTAGGCAACAGCAATTAACTGAGTGCCGACAAACTCTGACTGCGGTGAAACCACATCATCTTCCAAAAGCATCGCAATCACTTCTTGCAAATTTTCACGCAACTCATCTAGAGTCTCTCCTTGAGAATGTGCGCCCACAAATGAAGGCACATAATCCACATATAGATTCGTGTCTACATCTTTTTCAATAACAGCAGTAAATACCTTCATAAAAATTCTCTGTAAAAAATTGACTTAAATTATGCTGATTTTATCTTAGTTACCCAAAATCAAAGCGATCGCCTCTTGAATTACGCGATCGCGATCGACCATCGCACCCAACTCAGCCGATTCATAATGCCCACCAAACGCCTCAACAGCAGCCAAATCTAACGCGATCTCATAGGCTTCTTCTATAGTCTCACGCAATTCTGAAGGTTCGCAATAATTTCCTTTAGCCTTACGCCGTTGGTTGGTACGCTGAATTTCTCGCACCGAATTTTTAATTGACAGATCCCATGATCGAGTAGTGCGATTTTCGGCACGTTGTTTGATCAGATGGAATAGCAAGATTTTGGCAAAGCTATAAATCTTATTCAACTTGTCATCCTTACTCATCTCCGTCATCTCCTCCACCAAAAACAGAGCATCAGAGATATTGCCACTGAGCAAAAATCCCTTTAGTTCTAACAACTCTTCCATCGCCTAAGCCTCCTGAGTTAAATCACCCAAATCAATATCACCCGTTACCTTGACATTTTTTAGCATCGTCTGTTCGACCGAGCCGCTAACCGATGGCGCTGTTTGCTTCATTGATTTTGCGCGAAGGTTTACGCCCTCAATATCACTAGCCATCACTTGAACGACTTTAGCCTGTACCGCTAACGCCTCAACCTTAGCCGCTAGTTCTTGATTGCTAGATAAAAGCGATCGCACCTCATCCAACAACTTCACTACATCAGGATCATCAGCGATCGCCTCGACATCAATCACGGCTTGCTGATAATCAATTTCTTGACTAGCGCTAATTGCTTTAACCGTTGGGGTATTGGGAGCTTTACGACTAAGGACTGACCAAAGCGATCGCGCTAGTTTCACCGTCTCATCGGTAATATTTTCACCAATTTTAGTGAGAGAACCAGTGCCAACAATTACCAACAAGCCCACAATTAGAGAAGAAACTGGCTCCATACTTACACCAACGATTTAGGAATATTTTGATTTTATATCTAGAAATATTCTGCGCGATCGCATCTTGAAAAGCTCACATACTTTCCTGAATATGCAAAAGCGATAGCTGATAATAGTTTTCAGCATGGGCGATCGCCTTTTGTTGTTCTTCTTCCGATAGCTCGCGCAACACCTTAGCTGGCACACCTGCCACCACCACACCCGCAGGCACATCTTTTGTCACCACGGCTCCTGCACCAACAATACTACCCGCACCAATTTTCACCCCTTCTAAAATAATCGCTCCCATACCGATCAAACAGCCGCGCCCAATTTCTGCGCCATGCACGATCGCCCGATGTCCGATCGTCACATATTCACCAATGACTAAGGGTTGTTCAGGATCACCATGTAAGATTGCGCCATCCTGAATATTTGTGCAGTAGCCAATATCCATACGATTAACATCGGCTCTAATCACCGCCTTGTACCAAATGTTAACGCGATCGGCGAGATGAACATCACCAATTACTACTGCGTCACTGGCGATAAAAGCGGCAAGATGGAGATCGGGTGTTGGGAGTTGAGAGTAGGGAAGATGCATATTGTGTGTGACAGTACTTAATGATTATGAGCATAGACGATCGCTTTGGTTGTTGATGGGGTTATGTGTATAGCGATCGCATTGAAAATATTGCTAAAATATCTGGTAAAGTCAAGAGGTCTTTCGATGTTTCAGAAAGTAAAGGTTAAGTTACCCGTTGTTACAGGATGAGTTTTCTTACTGACTCCACTGAAATAAATAGAATTCATTTATCCTCAAAGATAAACATAGAGAACCGTAGTCAATTAGGGCAGTTTTTAACACCTGCTCCAATTGCTCGTTTTATGGCAAGACAATTTAATAATCTGTCGGGACATATCAATTTGCTTGATGCAGGTGCAGGTGTTGGAGCATTAAGTGCAGCTTTTGTAGAACAATTGTTAGTTAGCCCTAATCCGATAGAAAGTTGTTTTATAACTGCCTATGAGATTGAGCCAAGTTTTATCCCATCATTAAAACAGCAATTGAGCGAATGCTGTTTTGTTTTAGAACAGAGAGGGATTAAGTCAGGTTATGTTTTGTATGAGAATAATTTTATAGAAGATTCTGACAAAATAAATTTACCACTCCTGACTCAAGATATAAGCGTATTTAGTCATGCAATTCTAAATCCACCTTACAAAAAAATTAATAGCCAATCATCTGAGAAAAAGGCTCTCATAAATCTTGGCGTTGATACAGTTAATCTTTACAGTGCCTTTGTCTGGATTGCGATGTTAAAACTTGCAGAAGATGGAGAGATGGTCGCTATCACTCCCAGAAGTTTTTGCAATGGGATGTATTTTCGTCCTTTTCGTAAAGCAATTTTACAAGAGATGGGAATTCATAAAATTCATGTTTTTAAGAGTCGTTCAACTGCTTTTATCGATGACAATGTATTACAAGAAAATATTATTTTCCATGCTATTAAAACAAAACTTAAACCTGATTTTGTAGAAGTTACTAATCATACTGGAAAGAGTTTAAATGAATTTTCAGAAATAAGGAAATCTCCTTATGATCAAGTAATTGATATAAACGATTGTGAACAATTTATTCACATTATCACTAACTCTCTAGAAGATGCATTAAGAATACAAATGCATAAAATGCCATGCACTTTAGATGAACTTGGCTTAGATGTATCAACTGGTCCAGTTGTTGATTTTCGTCTTAAAGCTAATCTAAGAAGCTACTTAGATCATAAAAATATTCCTCTACTCTATCCAGAGTCTGTCAAAACAGGTGTTGTTAATTTCCCTCCAAGAAACCCTCGTAAAGCGATCGCAATTGAACATAATTCCACAACGCAGCAATGGTTAATCCCAAAAGGATGTTACGTTGTAACCAAGCGATTTTCAGCCAAGGAAGAAAAACGTCGTGTTACGGCTGCGGTTTGTTCTCCTATGAAGGAGCCGTTATTAGGTATAGAAAATCATCTTAACTACTTTCATGCTAAAGGGAAAAGCTTGCATCTTGATCTTGCAAGAGGTTTAACGGCTTTTCTTAATTCAACATTATTTGACAACTATTTTCGTCAATTTAGTGGTCATACACAAATCAATGCCACAGATTTGCGTAGAATGAAATATCCTTGTAAAAACACTTTGATGTCTTTAGGAAGTCAAATTAATGACTCCATACTTGATCAAAAAGCTCTCGATAATCTTGTCCATAAAACTCTATCAATTATGAGCGAAGTAACTAACGCAATCCAAGCTAGCCAGCGCATTGAAGAAGCTCTTGCTATTCTCAAAAATATTTCTGTACCTAAAGAACAACAAAATGAACGCTCAGCACTTTGCTTATTAGCATTGGCAAATATGCGTCCCGATAATCTTTGGAGTCAAGCGACAGCACCAAGCCGCAGAATTACCGAAATGATGGATTGGTTTCGTGATTACTATGGTAAACAATATGCACCTAACACAAGGGAAACAGTAAGAAGACAAACAATGCATCAGTTTGTACAAATGGGGCTGGTAGCAGAGAATCCAGATCGTCGAGATAGACCAATTAATAGCCCTAAATGGTGTTATCAACTTCATCCACAAGCTCTTTGTCTCTTACAATCGTATGGCTCTGAGCAGTGGGAAGAAACTCGGCAAAATTATGCTATTTCAGTCAAAAATATATTGCAGGATAAGGAACGAAATATATCGATGATTCCAGCTACGTTACCTGATGGTAGCTCAATTCGACTTTCGGCAGGTGGACAAAATTTATTAATCAAAGATATTTTAGAAAAGTTCTGCCCTAGATTTACGCCTAAAGGAATCGTTTTATACGTTGGTGATGCGGGAGATAAATTTATTGTTAATGAGACTCAAAGATTTAAAGAACTTGGTCTTGAACTCGATCCCCACGGTAAAATGCCAGACTTGGTAGTGCATTATGAAGATAAAGGCTGGCTTGTGTTAATAGAAGCTGTAACTAGTCACGGTGCTGTTAATCTCAAGCGACGCAATGAATTAAAGCAAATTTTTCATTCCAGTCGAGCGGGATTAGTTTTTGTTACTGCATTTCCAAGTCGAAAGGAAATGACAAAATATCTAGCCGAAATTTCTTGGGAAACGGAAGTTTGGGTAGCTGATCAACCAGATCATATGATTCATTTCAATGGAGAGAGGTTTCTTGGTCCTTATGAATAACTAAAAGATCTCGAAAATCTTGCCTGCTTTATGACTATTTGCATTGGCGATCGCTTTTACTACTTGCGAAACTTAACGATCTAAAATAACTTCACCGTAAGGAGAACAAACAATTATGTCCCAATCCTCAGATATTAGCCAAACTACCGAAGACTTATTGCTGTCAGTGCGTAACCTCCAAGTTACCTTTCGTGGCGATGAAGGTCTTGTCCATGCAGTCAAAAATATTTCCTTCGATCTGGCTCAAGGTCAGACCCTTGGCATAGTCGGTGAATCGGGATCGGGCAAATCGGCGACAGCTTTGGCAATTATGGGTTTATTGGGAGAATCGGGCCGAATCTCTAATGGCGAAGTTTTATTTCGTCCGACAGGAAAGCCACCCGTTGATTTAGTCAAGGTGTCATCGCAGAAAATGCGACAATATCGGGGCGATTGCATATCGATGGTATTTCAGGAACCGATGACATCGCTGAATCCTTTGTTTACTTGTGGTTATCAGATTATTGAAGCAATTCGCTTACATCAAAATGTTTCCGCCGATGAAGCCAAATCGCGTACTATTCAATTATTTAATGAAGTTCAATTACCAAATCCTGAACAACTCATCGAACGCTATCCCCACGAGCTTTCGGGCGGTCAATTACAAAGGGTGATGATTGCGTTGGCGATTTCTTGCAATCCGCAGTTAATTATTGCTGATGAGCCAACTACCGCCCTAGATGTGACTGTTCAAGCGGCGATTCTCGATTTGCTCAAACAAATCCAGCGATCGCGTCAGATGTCGATGATTTTTATTACCCATGATTTGGGGATTTTGGCGGAGATTGCCGATCGCGCGATCGTCATGAATCAAGGCGAAGTTGTGGAGAATGGTACAACCGCAGAGATATTACAAACGCCGCAACATCCCTATACTAAAGGTTTAATCGCTTGTCGTCCCCAAAGCGATCGCCAGTTGCGATTATTACCAACAGTCAGCGACTTTATGGCGATCGAAAATGGGCAAATAGTCGAAAAAGTACCCGCTGATTCGCGTTATTTGGAAGTTATACCACCCGAAGAAATCGCAGCACGGATGGATGAATTGCAGAAGCAAGAGCCAATTCTCTCCGTCGAGAACCTCAGAATTGAATTCCCAATTCGCAGCATTTTTGGATTAAAAAAGCGTAATGTAGTTGCCGTAAATAATATTAGTTTTGATGTTTATCCTAGTGAAACCCTTGGACTAGTGGGCGAATCGGGCTGTGGAAAAACAACAACAGGAAGAGCGATTTTAGGTTTGACGAATGCAGTGATGGGTTCAGTCAAGTTTGAAGGACGCGAAATCTCGCGACTGCGTGGAGAAGCTTCACAGAAATTGCGTTGTGATCTGCAAGTTATCTTCCAAGATCCTTACGGTTCACTGAATCCGCGTATGTCCGTTGGTGATGCGATCGCTGAGCCACTACTAATTCACAGCCATCAAGAGCGCTTTCATCGCTATCGTCATGCTGAGGCAAGAAAAGAACGGGCTGCTTATCTATTAGATCGGGTAGGTTTGACTAAAAGTGCAATGCGCCGTTATCCCCATGAGTTTTCTGGTGGTCAGCGTCAGCGTATTTGTATCGCCAGAGCCTTAGCTCTCAATCCCAAATTAATCGTTGCCGATGAACCCGTTTCCGCATTGGATGTTTCTGTTCAAGCACAGGTTCTCAATTTACTTAAGGAACTTCAAGCCGAGTTTGGATTGACCTATATTTTCATTTCCCATGATCTCGGTGTGGTCAAATTTATGAGCGATCGCATTATGGTGATGAATGAAGGTGCGATCGTGGAGCTAAACACTGCTGAATCGATTTATAACAATCCCCAACAACCCTATACCCAAAAACTGATAAAAGCAATTCCCAAGGGTTTTGCTCTCCCTGCCTAAAATGTAGGGTCTAAAAGGTAAGTGCTAAAAGGTAAGGGCAATTCATGAATTGCCCTTACTAATAAATCATTAATAGTTGAGTTTTTTGCCACATTAAAAATAAACCTTAACCATTATTGAGTTTCTTTTAGCTGTAACAACCTTTAAGATACTCAAGAGGGTATTTTCCTCGATTGTTCAGTGTGAGGTGCATTATGCATGATATTAACTCTTTCCTATTGGCAGAAGTGTCAACAGCGAAAGGATTTGCGGTTGAGGATTTGCTTAAGCCTGATGGACTTGTCTTCCAACTTGTTTTTGCGATCGCTATTTTAGTCGGTGGTTATGTAATTGCCATATTTTTCGCGTCTATGACCGAAAATTTGCTAAAACGTACAAGTATTGATAACAAACTTGCAGGTTGGTTAACTGGTTCCAGTAACAGTACTGATGCATTCCCCATCGAAAAATGGGCTGGTACTACTGTTTTTTGGATCATCTTACTTTTTACTTTAGTAGGCTTCTTCCAATATCTAAAACTAGATGCGGTTGCTACTCCCCTAAATGGCTTATTAGGACAGATCACATCATTCTTACCTAAGCTCGGTGGTGCAGCAATCCTCGTGGGTATTGCATGGGTACTCGCCACGATTAGCAAAATGATTGTGGGACGCTTTTTGCGATCGGCAAACGTTGATTCTAAAGTTAATGAGAGCGTTGCCGATTCTAATACAGAAGCTTTACCCCTCAGTGAGACTCTATCCTCTACCTTGTATTGGTTTATCCTGCTGCTATTTCTACCCCTCGTCCTTGATACTTTGGGACTAGTACAAGCACTTCAACCTGTTCAAAATCTCGTCAATCAAATTTTGAGCGCTCTACCCAAAATCCTGAAGGCAGTGATGATTGGTGGTATTGGTTGGTTGATTGCTCAGGTAGTAAAGCGGATTATCACAAATCTGTTAGCAACTAGTGGCGCAGACAGTTTCCTTAAGAAATGGACTTCCAATCAGACTGAATATACTCTCTCTCAAGTAGTTGGGAACTTTGTCTATATCTTGATTCTGATTCCTACTGCCATATCTACTTTGGAAGCATTGGAAGTTGGTGCGATTTCTCGTCCAGCAACAGCGATGCTCGATCAAGTGTTGCGCTTCCTGCCACAGGTTTTTGTGGCTACTGTAATTTTGACAGTGGCATATTTCCTCGGTCAGTTCGCAAGAGATATCATTTCTGGTATTCTCACTGGTTTAGGCTTCAACAATATTTTGCAATGGTTGGGCTTTACAGCGATCGCCGCTACATCTCCAACAGATGCTCCTAATGAAGATGCTGAAAATAAAGCTGTAACTTCTTTACCATCACAAACCCCTTCGCAAATCGTCGGTATTGTTGTATTTCTAGCAATTATGCTCGTAGCGATCGCTACTGCTACCGATGTACTACAAGTTAGTGCGCTTACCCGCATTGTCTTCGGTGTATTGCAGATCTCTGGACAAGTACTTAGCGGTGTGATTATTTTTGCGATCGGCTTGTATCTAGCTAATCTCGCCTTTAATCTCATCTCTAGCACTGGTGGTCGTCAAGCCAGAATCCTCGGTCATGCCGCCCGAATTTCAGTTGTGGCTCTGATTACCGCAATGGCGCTGAAGCAGATGGGTATTGCTAGTAATATTGTCGATCTTGCTTTTGGCTTATTGACTGGTGCGATCGCTGTAGCGATCGCTGTAGCTTTTGGCTTGGGCGGCAAGGAAATTGCTACTCAGCAATTGCGTGAATGGTTGGATTCGTTCAAAAAGAACGATTAATTATTTGTAGTTCTTCTTCCAATTTATTTAGTGACATAATTCTAACGTAGGGGCAATTCATGAATTGCCCCTACATTTGTTTTTATTCGTAAGTGTTAAATTGTTATTATTGTTAATTATTAATTTTCCTCAATGCCTTCAAGATCAAACCCTCTGCGTATGCATATCTATACCTACTGGCAAAAATTTCTACCTTGGCTAGAATCATGTGCGATCGCCGCTTGGGGAATTACCTTAACCAAACTATGGCTGTCTGGGCAGTTATTTCTTCTAGTCCATCCCAACTATATTCCGCTTACAGCAATTTCAGGTTTAGGATTGTTGGCGATCGGCGGCGCAGAGGCTTGGCGGGTGGCGAAGAGATTAAGACTTGACAAAAAAACAAATAATAAACAGCAACATATTTCACTGATTAAGCCATCTTTGAGCAGTAGTGTACTTTTGATTGTGGCGATCGCCTCTTTATTCATTAATCCCCGTCCATTTACCAGCGAAAAAGCAATCCATCGGGGTGTAATTGAAAATATTGCTGATGCGAGGACTATTCCCAAATCTTTTCGGGCTAGTAATCGTCCTGAAGAGCGAACTCTAGTGGAATGGGTACGCACAATCAGCGCTTATCCTGAGCCTGATGCTTATAAAGGACAGAAGGTAAAATTTACTGGATTCGTGGTACATTCTCCCGATCAACCAGATAATCAGTTTTTGATTACGCGGTTTGTAATTACCTGTTGTGCGGCTGACGTATATCCCGTGAGCTTACCAATCAAAATTAACGAGAGTCGTTCTAAATATCCGCCCGATCGCTGGTTACAAATAGAAGGTCAAGCGGATGTGGAAACATCTGCCAATGGCAAGCGCCAAGTTGTAGTTGTAGCAAGTAACATCACGGCGATCGCTGAGCCTAAAAATCCCTATGATTACTAGAGTCAAAATCATGTATAAACTTTTACGGCACTTTTACGGCTGAAACTACAGAGGAGATGAGGTATCCCGATAGTCACGGAACATCTCATCTCCTCTATGTAAATAATTAAGAAATAGCGCTCTGATTTAAACGGCTGTAATCAGGGTGTCTATCCCATTGCCTCCATCGAGTGTATCATCCCCAAAACCGCCCTCTTGGTGTATGGTCAAATTATCGGCTAAAACAGCCCCTACTCTCACAGGTTATTTATTTTTCATTCCTAAGCAGTCAATAAACAAAAAGACATGCAGTGCATGTCTTTTTGTTTTCCATTTTTTACGATCGCTTAGAATGACTTTTAGGTTCTTCATCAGTAGGTAATATTGGCGGCAATATATTCACCAAAACTTTATCCACGCGATTTCCGTCCATGTCTACCACCTCAAAGCGCATTCTTTCCCAAGTGAAATGCTCACCAACGGCGGGAATATGTCGGAGATAAGTCATCATCAATCCGCCGAGGGTATGATAATTGCGTTCTTCTTCGTAGGGAAGATCTTCGACCTCTAAAACTTCTTTGAGCCGATCAGTAGAAATCATGCCATCAATTAACCAAGAGCCATCTTCTCTCTGCATGGCATCGGGATCACCTTGGCGATCGCTTGATGGCAGATCACCCACGATCGCTTCCAGCAAATCAGTAAGCGTCACCATCCCCTCAACACCACCATATTCGTCTGTCACCATCGCCACGCGATCTCCCGACTGTTTAAACTGCTCCAACACGCTTAAAGCACTTGCTGTTTCCGCAACATATAGCGGTGGGCTACTGACCTTGAGTAAATCAATCGGCGCACCATGAATACTTGCCTTGAGAAACTCGCGGATATCAACGATACCTAAACAATCATCAAGATTTTCTCTGGCTACAGGAAACCGCGAATGTCCACTTGCCAAAACTTCATCCTGAGTTTCATTAAAGGGAGAATCAACATCGATCCAGTCAATTTCGGTGCGCGGGGTCATTAAGGACTTGATTGGGCGATCGCCTAAACGAAATACTCGCTCCACCATATCCTGCTCTGCTTCCTCAAACATGCCCGATTCAGCACCTTGGGCAATCATCACCTTAATTTCTTCTTCAGTAACCTGTGATTCTTCAGTTATCTCAATACCTAAGATACTCAGTAGAAATTCCGTCGAAGCGCTCAGCAAATAAACAACTGGAGTACCGATATTAGCAAAAAATCGCATTGTGGGTGCAACGGCACAGGCAATTTTTTCGGCATTACTCATAGCCAAGCGCTTAGGAACGAGTTCCCCAACCACCAAAGATAAATAAGTAATCAGCCCCACAACAATCACAAAACTTAAGGTTTCGCTATAGGGCTTCAGAAATACGATCGTATCCAAAGATTCTTTGAGGCTTTTGGCTACGGTCGTGCCTCCTAAAGCGCCGCTCAAAATGCCGATTAATGTAATGCCAATCTGGGTAGTTGACAAAAAATTATTAGGTGAGCTAATTAATCTCAAAGCAGCTTTGGCACTAGCATTTCCTTCTTTTGCCCATTGGTCTAAGCGTACTTTACGAGCCGAAATAATTGCTAGCTCAGACATGGCAAAGATACCATTGGCAATAATGAGCAGAATGATGAATAAAGCTTCAAAAGCGAGGGAAGACATTGTTTTGGGGCAGAACGACTTTATGGGAATCGTTTGTGAAATGTAGTACTACTGATATAGATATATATTGTCATATCGAATTTTGTGTCAAGTTGCCTAAGACTACAATCAAGTGATTATGGTTTGGATAATTACTTGATTGTGTTGAACCCAAATTAGATCATTTGAGATCGGCGCTAGCGACTATAAAGCTGGGTTACTTCTAATAACCGATCGCTCAACTCTTGAGTTAACAAGTCAGGATCGCTATAACGCCAGCCCCAGTTACCTGTCGCTGTGCCAGGGACATTCATCCGCGCACTGTTATCTAAGCCAAGCACATCCTGTAAAGGCGCGATCGCCATTACTGCCACTGAAGCCATCGCCATCCGAATTAGCACCCAATTGATCGGCTCACCTGCGGCATAACCGACGACATATTTGTGAAACAATTCTTTTTCATACTTGCTTGACCTTTGCCACCAGCCCACCGCAGTGTCATTGTCATGGGTTCCTGTATAAACGACACTGTTTTGGCGATAGTGATGGGGCAGATGAAAATTATGGGAGTCACCGCCAAAGGCAAATAGCAGCACCTGCATTCCAGGGAAACTAAAATCATCGCGTAATTTCACGACTTCGGGAGTAATTACGCCTAGGTCTTCGGCAAGAATTGGCAGGTCACCCATTACTTCTTGGAGCTTGGTGAACATGGCATCACCCAGAGCCAGTTTCCATTCGCCATTCATGGCAGTTTCTTCACCTGCGGCAACTTGCCAAAATGACTCAAAGCCGCGAAAGTGATCGATGCGAATAATATCGACATAGCGATGTAAAAATCTGAAGCGATCGATCCACCAGCCAAAATCAGTTTTCTGGAGATAATCCCAGTCGTAGACAGGATTGCCCCATAGCTGTCCTGTCGCACTGAAATAATCAGGTGGCACACCTGCCATCATGGCAACTTCGTAAGTCTCAGAATCGAGGGCGAAGTTTTCGGGATTTGCCCAGACATCAACGCTATTGTGCGAAACATAGATCGGAATATCTCCAATAATCCGAATATTTCGCATATTGGCATATTGTTTGAGTTTCAGCCATTGATCAAAAAAGATAAATTGCAAAAATCGCTGAAAGCCAATTTTGTCTTCTAGTTCTTCACGCTTTTGTTGCAATGCTTGGGGTTCACGCTTGGCGATCGCGGGATCCCACTTGTTCCACATGATTTCAGGATTTTCTTCATGCAGCGCCATGAACAGCACATAGTCTTCGAGCCAGTCTGCTTCTTCGATACAGAACTTTTTGAACTGCTCTTGAACTAAATACAAATCATGATGATGTTGGGGATCTTGATCGGTAAAACCCTGTTTAAAGCGAGTATAAGCAAGTTCTAATAATTTGCGCTTATAGGGCATCACCAGCGCAAAATCAATCCGATCTTGATTGAATTCAGGGATATCTGCCCAATCCTCTTCTTGCAGCAAATGTTGCTTTGCGAGTAATTCGGGGCTGATTAAATAGGGATTACCCGCGATCGCGCTGAAGCACATATAGGGCGAGTTGCCATACCCCGTTGGTCCTAGAGGCAATACTTGCCACAGCTTCTGACCACTGCGCGACAAAAACTCAATAAACTGATAGGCTGTCTCCCCTAAGTCTCCAATCCCAAATTGGCTGGGTAATGAAGTGGGATGTAACAAAATTCCGCTAGCACGTTGAAAAGCCATAAAACAAACAAAAAAAGCTTTTAGATATGGCTCTACTTTACCGCTTTATAGGGCTTTACGATGTAACAAATATGGTTATCACGATGGCGGTTGCTTTTTGGGGTGAATTATTTACCAAGTTTTTGCTTTAAATTTTTGATCGTTGACAATTTCCACCGTGTCACCAAAAGGACGGATGACAAATAGTCCCTTTTGATAAGCATAGTAACTATTTCAATAATTTTTGAACTTGCTCTAAAGTTAGCCCAGTAGCAACAGCTACTTGCTCAGGCGATATCCCTATTTTCAGCATATTAACAGCTACCCATCGAACAGCTTCCTCTAAACCCTCAGCCTTGCCCTCAGCTTTACCCTCAGCCTTGCCCTCAGCTTTACCTTCAGCCTTGCCCTCAGCTTTCGCCTCTTTCATAAACTCTTGAACTAGCCAAGCTTTTTTCATGTCTTCTTTAGTAAACATAATTCTTAACTCCTGCTCTTTGTCTTTACCAAGTTTATAAACTAAAACCGATTTTACCAAGTCTAGCACTATTTGCTGAAAGCTCGAATCCTCTACCTGTTGCCGAGTTTGAGCGATTAATGTTTTAGCGGTTTCGATCGCCACATCTTCGTTCGCAATCACCAACTCGGCAATATTCACGCCGATCGCCTGATTAGGATCGATGGTTAATTCGTCCAGATACACGCGATGAAGTTGGGGCAGTAATCCTCGATATTGATTGGGGAAATCTGGCTCAATACTACGTTTCGCAAAAATAATCACAGCTTGCCAATCTTGGCTTGGCTGATATTGCCGCAAATAAATGAATATTTCACAGAAGAAGCGCCAATAGAAACTTGCGTCTTTTTGAAATTGGACTTCGACAAAATAAATAGGATGGTTAGGTTGTTCTGATATAAATACTCCATCAATCCGAAAGGCAAGCTCTTTTACTTCTATGGATTTAAACTCATAATCTTTGGCTAGTTCGGTCGATTCGCCAATCAACGCAAATAGGGTGTCTGGGAGAGTTTCAAAGATTTTGTAGAAGATGCTGTCGGTTCGCATGGCTTAGATTATTGGTCATTCACTAATCTATATCAAGTTTAGCTTAAGTAGATGCAATGGAATGAGTCAGCCAATTTTTCGGTTGCCCTACTAAACTAACTGAATCGGTTTTATATTTGGAATCACCTGCGTCACTGGAAAGGAGTCTGGGCTCTCTGTATACGCTTGGTGCAAATCTCTTGCATCAATTCTGATATGGAGAGTACTCACGAAGAAGAAGCGAGAAGCAGACGAAAACCAATGTTGTTGTTCTGATTACGCGCGTTGTTCCTGTTGCGATTCACCGAGCGGCAATTCCTAGCGTTGTTGTTCCAAGAACCGCCGCGCAGCAGGTTGTAACTCAATCCCAAACTATGTGCCACAATTTCTAAGAATTGTAAACAAGGATAGCTGTGTGTAGCTTAGACGGTAATGGTCTATTTTGAAAAAAGATTTTTGATCGCCTATTTATAACCCGATGTCATCGGTTAAATTTACTAGCGATTTTGAAGCGTGAAATATTGTCAGAATATAGATTGTGTCATTTTCTAAGGAATAGACAATGCGGTAATTGCGAAAAATTACTTCGCGGATTGATTCGCGTCCTGATTCTGGCACGATGCGACCAGAAAAGGGGAAAGATTCTAGTCGAACTATGGAATTAATTATACGATTTACGAATACTTGGGCAATAGCAGGTGAGTCACGAGCAATATAATCGCCAACCGCCTCTAAATCGCCGAGTGCTTGTTTTGTCCAGTTTATTTGTGCCATGTTTTTAGATTGAGCATGGCTTGTGAGTGGGTAAGGGTGTCCCCTGACCGAACTTGTTGCAATCCTGTCTCTAATTTGTAGAGGAAATAAAGACGCTCTAGTATCTCCTCAAAGTCAACATTTTGAGGTAGTTCGGTGACTGCATTGAGAACTTTTTCTTTAATTGTCATCTTGTTAGATTTCTCGTTCAATAATTCAAGTATATTCCAAAAAAATTCGACCGCCAAAGGCGAAGTGGGGCAGAGAAGAGGGCAAGAGGGGAAAAGAACAAAGGGGAAACGAAGCCCTCACGAAGAAGAAGCGAGAAGCAGACGAAAACCAATGAAGTCGCTCAGAACACGCGCGTTGTTCCAGTTGCGATCCACCGAGCGGCAAAACCCAGCGCCGTGGTTCCAAGAACCGCCGCGCAGCAGGCGATAACGATTATCATTATTATCTACATTCAGATCGCCCCAAGCTTGATTTCCCTGCTTCTTGAGATTGTCTGGTTTGTCAGCATAGCTATCGTGCCACTCATCTAAACACCATTCCCAGACATTGCCACTCATGTCATAAATACCAAGCTCATTAGCCAATTTCTGACCTACAGGAGAGGTTTTAGCACCAGAGTTCTTATCATACCAACCCACTTCATCTAGATTATTGCTTCCTGCATATTCATAACCCTTGCTTTGATTGCCACCTCTCGCTGCATATTCCCATTCCGCCTCAGTCGGAAGTCTGACCGCCCTACCTGCCTTTTCTTGTACCTTCAGGCAAAATGCCCTAGCCTCATGCCAAGACACACCCACAACGGGCTGCAAATCACCTTGAAACTTTTTGTCACAATTTGCCGATCCCTTAGCTTTCATCACCGCTTGCCATTGAGCATTAGTCACTGGATATTTCCCAATGAAAAATTCTCTCAAAGTCACCTGATGCTCACCCATCGCAAACGATCCCGCAGGGACGCGCAATAGTTCCAATGCGACCCCATTGCCAAGATCGAGTTTAATCACATCTTCAAAAGAATCAGGCGCATAAAAATTCACATCTGGCTCATTTACCTCCGTGACAGGCACATCGATCGCACCGAGATCCATCTTGAGATTATCCAACTTCACATCAAGGAAATCACGAATATTTCCTAAACAGTCATTAATTGTGATTCCCTTGCCAGTTCCCAATAATTGAGCATCAAACTCGGCTCCTGAACTAGCATTGCCCATCTGCTCCAGAGCCTCTTGCAACCGATCCTTTTTAATCTCACCCCTTGCCAAAAAGTCAGCAATACGTTGAGAATCGCGATCAGATTCAATACTCCGAAACTGTTGCGCCTCTAGTAAGTTGGCAATATTCTGAATTTCTCCCATCGCCTTCGAGAGTTCCTGATCGACAGTCGCCACATTCGACAATAAACTTTGGAAACTACCCATAAAAGGCTTCATATATTCCTCAAAGTTCAGCGCAATATCCACAAATTCCGCAGTCTTAGCTTGCAAAGCATTAATTTCTAATTGCAACTCATAGAGATCTTTTTGTGATCTAATCTCTTCAAGCACTTGAGCCAATAACTGCTTTTGCATATCTTGATCGTTGGCAATTCGTTGCAAACTCTCACTCATCAGATCCAATTTCTTCAACATCAACACCGCCGCATAGCCAGTTGATTTCGCAATTTCAAATAACTGCGACTCCATGTTGCTTAACATCGCAAGACTTTGGGGCAGAGGATTCGCTTTTTGACGCTCTTGTAGTTCCTTGAGTTGGCGTTTTTTCTCCTTTTCTAAAATCTCATTGCAGTTCTCACCAATTGTCACCCGAATTTCTTGCGCGAGTTCCTGAAAAAATTTCTGATAATCATACTGATGCAGCTTGAGAACCTTCACCATTTCGTCATAATTTTGGACGATCGCATTTAATTCACGATAGCGCTCCTCAAAGGACAAAGCCTTACGACTACTCTGCTCAATTACCTTCTTACTAAACATCCCCCGTTGCTCAATTTTTTGAGTTACGAGTCGCCCCTTGGTTAAATGCTCATTGCGCTGACGAATCTGCTTTTGCAATTGATCGAGTTTGCCCCCCGCGAGCATTGGTAAACGGTAGGTTTTCTTGTAGATTTTGATCTCACGCTTACCGTCATTGTCATTGCTATTACTCATAATTTAGCTGCGTTCATGGGGCGATCATTTTGTTGCCTATTATCATACAAATTTTTTAAAGGCTTCTAACAAAGAACATTTTTTGCGATATGTTAAATTTGAGCTATGGGATAAAAACTGACGCGATTAACGGTTGAAAACTATGGAAACCACTCAAGCACCGATTAAGCCCGAAATTCCTGCTTTGCGGTTTATTCCTAATCACCAAACCAATCTTCCCGATCATACACAACTGCCAGACTCTGACGGAACCTTTGTGAAAAATTTTCAGGAGCATCCACAAAGCATCGTTTTAACTAGTTCCATCGAACCAGTCCTCCAACAATTACACCCCGATGGAAATTATTGCATCGGTCAGGATAGTGGTATTTATTGGCGATTAACTGAACCAGCCGAGCCAGCCACAAAAGGCGCAGAGTCTCCCGATTGGTTTTATGTGGGAAACGTGCCACCCTATCTCAATGGCGAATATCGGCGCTCCTATGTGATGTGGAAAGAGTTAGTTGTGCCACTAATTGCGATCGAGTTTGTATCTGGTAATGGCTCTGAAGAAAGAGATGCAACACCTTTAAGTGACAAGCTGGGTAAAGGTGAATCTAAAAAAGCAGGGAAATTCTGGGTATACGAACAGGCGATCGCCATTCCTTTTTATGCAATCTATGAGGTCAAAAAAGCATTGGTTGAGGTTTATCAACTGGTAAATGGACGTTATGCAAAGATGTTAGCGAATGAGCGCGGACATTATCCGATTCCACCATTAGGTGTCGAACTCGGCATCCTATTTGGTAATGAAACAACGCCGATCCCTTGGTTGCGCTGGTGGGATCATGCAGGAAATTTGTTGCTGACAGGTGATGAACGGGCGATCGCGGAAAAACAGGGGCGATTAGATGCTGAAGCGATCGCTAGTCAAGCGCAGCTAGTTGCTAATCAAGAGCGTTTAATTGCTAGTCAAGCACGTCTAGATAAACGCGCCGCCGAAGCAAGTGCGAATACATCTCGTCTTATCGCCGATCAAGCGCGTCTCATCGCTGACCAAGAACGTCTTGCCAAGGAAGCTGCTGAACAAAAAGCTCAACGTTTTGCTGAAAAACTTATGGCGATGGGGATTGACCTCAACGAGATCTAGCAGGGTGCTGCTTTGCCGCGCTATTTTTTAGATTTTGCCTGCGATCTGCAATAGCGTCACCTCCCACACCAATCTTGGCTGCACATATCGAGCGATTAATTCTCGCGCCTTATCGAGATGTTCTAAAACCGATTTTGACTTTTGCTGTTCCCAGAAATAATTTTGTAAATAATCAATTAGCCACAATTGCAAATCTACTTCTAGCTCCTTGGTGATTTGTTTAGCGATCGCCATCGCACTTTTAGCATCTTTAGGAATTTGGCGCACAGAACTTAATAACTCGGCAGGAATGCTTTTGAAGCGCTCAAAAGAATCGATCGCATTACCCGCAGAACCCTGCGCCAGCGCCACTACGTCAGCAGGGATATCCGTATGTCCTTCGCGGCTGAGGATAGCTTGCATTTGGGCTTGCTTGAGCCGCGTAAACGGAATACGCTGACAGCGTGACACTAGGGTTGGTAAGATCGAGCCAGCATCGGGGACGATCAGAATAATCGTGGCATAAAGTGGCTCTTCAAGGGTTTTCAGCAAACTATTGGCGGCGGATTCTGCCATTGATTGCGCTTCTTCGAGAATGACGACCGATCGCTTACATTCAAGGGGCGATCGACTCACAAATTCACTAATTTCTCGTACCTGCTCGATCCGAATCTGGGGCAGAGCGCGGCGTTTTAAACCTGCGGTATCCGCTTCTTTGGCTGTGAGCATTTTGCCCTTGTCCAAATAAGTCGGCTCCACCCATAACAAATCAGGATGATTGCGATCGCTGAGTCGATGGCTAGATTTACGATCACCCAACAAAACTTGAGCAAAAGCTGAAGCGGTTTTACTGCGACCCACTCCACTCGCACCCGCAAACAAATAGGCAGGAGCAATGCGATCGCGTTTAATGGCAGCTTTTAACAAAGCGATCGCCTGTTCTTGCCCCACCACTCCATCAAAGGGCGAACCAAAAGGCACATCAAAGAGCGCATCTATCATTAATCATTCCAAAGATCTTTAGGCGATCGCTTCAATTTATTTGATCGCATACCTATGCGATCGGGGTGATCGTCGGAAGCATCCAAAATATCCAAAGTCCGCCGCCTCAACCACCATCGGATCGCCTCATCAATTACTGCCGCAGGGTTGTCAGATATTTCCTTCAATTCCGTCAGCAATTCTGGCGCAATGTCCACTTTGTAATTCAGATCGCAATTCAGATCATGCTCTAGAGCGTTTACTTCGAGTTGGACTTGCTCAGGTGCATCTAGGCGATCGCTGTCATTAGAATTAACTAGCGGTGGTTTATGACTAGTTTCAGGATTGAGGGGATTACTCACTGCATCTTTTAATTCGTTTGGCAATTGATTTGGTAATTGATTTATTATCTCATCAGACCTAGCTTCGGAAAAATTACTGAAGGCGATCGCCACAGACTCAATTTCATTCGGGGCATTTGCTGCTACTGGAAATTGATCGCGCCAAATTAGTTTAATTAAATTGACGACTGCCATCACAATCAGAAGAAGTCCGAACTGAAGTAGTCCAATAAGCAAGATTGGATTGTCTTTTAGCCAAAATTGATACATTTTTTTGGGAGATCGGCATATTGAGCAATTTTCTATATTTCCTGATTTAATTCTTAGTCATTCCACTCGCCACGCGGTGGTACAACAGGATTCATGGTCAAAGGTCGAGAGCGATCGGCTTCCTTGATAGCGCGGCGCTGCAACCATTGACGAATAGCCGTGTCGATCGCCTGTTCAGGATCATTTGTAACTTCGCCAAGTTCTGCAAGCAAAGCGGGATCAATATCTACACTTTTTAGCACCTCATTAAATAGTGCTTCATTAGCCGATAGGTTGATTTGGTTTTCGTTGATGTTGTCTGCTGGCATATGAGTTTCTATGTTAACTGGCACTATCCAGATTTTACCCAAATTTGTCACCTGCTGAATGTACAGTGCGATCGCAATCTTGGTTTTAGGGCTTGTATTGACTGTTTGCCATTGCCTAATTAGAGTTTCAATCTTGCTTTCAGGTTAGCAGGAGCAATATAGATACGCGCTTTGCCCTGTTTAGATTGAGCGAGAACTAATAAATCTTTAGCCACCAAAGTTCCAAGATAATTTCTAGCTGTGTTCTCAGCTACTCCAAAATCAATCGCTACTTGTCGGGCTGTAAATTCTTGCCCAGGTGACTTTACAGCTTCTTTCAAAATTTCTAGATGACCTCTACTCAAAGTTTTTGCCAATGGGCTTTGATTAACCCAATCCATGAATTTTATAAATTCATCTTTTTTTCTATCTATATACTCGTATAAGGATTTAACTGCTTTTTCGATGGTTTCAGCTTGGTTATAGATAAAATATGTCAGGTCAAAATCATCGGTTTCTGTATAGATAAAAGCCTTATCATAGGCTCCCCGTTTTTCTTTAATAAATTTACTGATTGACACATATTCAAACAACCAATAATCGTCAGATCTGAGAATACTCCAGTAAAAAATTGCTCTCGCGGTTCTACCATTACCGTCACCAAAAGGATGAATGTAAGCAATCATAAAATGTAAAATAATCGCTTTAATAATTGGATGAATAAAATCCGAACCTTGGCTATGGTCTTGATTTGCAAAGTCACATAGATTATTGAGCCTAGATTGAATTGTTTGACATTCAGGCGGATAAAATATAATCTCACCATATGAATCGGCAATAAAAATGTTATTCTCTTGTCTTAATTGCCCTGATATAGCGGCATTGTCAATTGCTTTATAGGTTGCAATTCTATGCAATTCCAAGATAAATTCTATTGATAGTTCTTCATTTCTTCTCTCAATAGCTTTTTTCATTAATTGGTAGTTATTGAAAATCATTTGTTGTGATTTATCTTGGGGAGCAAGACTCTTTTTGAGCATCTCCTGTGCAACTTCGCGAGTAGTTGAAGCTCCTTCTAATTGAGATGAAGTGATTGCTTCTTCTAGCATTAAGCTTTTAACAAAATAATGTTGCTTGTCACTCGAAGAGATGAAATTATTTCCATCTTTGATCTCTTGACCTCTACCCATCATTTTGTCAATGGAGTGTAGCCTTGCATGGAGTGAGTCAGGAATGCTGTAAATAAAACAGGATTCTTTTTCAGCTTGTAACTGTTGTAGATGTTTTGCTCTTGCTTTTCTAGTAATTTTAGTCGCTACCCATGCCGCTATTTCGTCATCGCCTCTTTCTACTCGCCATTTAAACTCATCCCAATGTAAATATCGACCCTTGCGATCGGTTTCGTGATATTTACCAACTAGCATTACAACTTTTTCGGAGTTTACTTCCTTTACTAACTCAGAAAAAGGTTTTGGCACTCTAATTTTTGACATAGAGATACTTTTTAACTCAATTTTGATTTGTCTAGTCTATGGGATTTCACTGGTAAGTTTAGCAAAAAGGGAAATTAATATTTGTCGGGGTTGCCCACGTTATAATTAGTGTTGAATTGGCGCTTCAACATTAATAATTAAACTATTCGTGTAGTTCTCTTCCTCTGATTGACTTGGTTCTGGATTGATAGCAAGCCAAGCACTTCTTATATTGAATTTCCCTAGCTTATCCTTTTTGAATTTAACAAATCCATCGAAATTAAAAAAATAAGTATTGTAGTTCTCTTGCTGAATTATTCCTTTAATCTGAAATTGAAATGGTTTAGTTGGAGTAATGCGAATTGCTTCAATCTCATCATTTTTTGTAGATGGGGAAAAATCCATATAATAGTCTCTGTCTGAAGGGTCACTATCATTCTTTAACCATCTACGGACTCTTATCCTAAATGATTTTCTTCTGTCTTTATATATTCTCACTACTTTTGATTCATTTGAAGTAATACTGGCAGTAAGGATGATCTCATCTCCAATTGAAAACAGTTGCTTATTCGACGCAAGAATTAGATTGAGAGACGAAAAACTATCATACTCTTGTCTTGGGGTACATGACAAAAATATTATACAAAGCATAATTGCAAGAAAAGTCAACCTTATTCTAAAGTTGATGTTTTGATAGATCATAGCAATTAGGAACTCCACCATAGTCTATAGTAAGGAAACTTTACTACTCCATTGAGAATATCATAATAAAAGTTGATAGATTCTCCTTTTAAAGTCAGATGAAAGTATGGATGTTGAGTTTTCGATATTGCGGCAAATGTTGGCTAAGTCTACCACCCCGAAAATTGATTAAATAGCTTGCTGTATAAGGGTTTGAGTCTCTTGTCTAAAGCGAAAAAGATCGCCAAGGGAAATCACTTGTACCCGTTAATAGTAAATCTTTCGTGATTTGTGCCGTAATTGGAGCCATCATTACCCCATTCCGATAATGCCCTGTGGCGATCGCAATGTGGGGATGATCTGGCACGAAGCCCAAAATTGGCGCTTGGAAACCGTCGGGGCGAGGGCGATCGCCTACCCATGTTTCGAGAACTTCAGCTTCACTAAAAGTCGGACACCATGCGATCGCCTGTTCTAATAATAACGACACATTCTCTTGACGCGGTAATTCGCGATCATCAAACTCAATCGTTGCACCGAGCCAATAGCGATCATTCCCTAAAGGCACAATATTTAAATCGGAACCATCTTCATTTTCAATATGAATTACATTTTCGAGATTGAGATTGGGAATCCGCAACAATAGAGCTTGACCACCAATTGGTTGCAGCAGATCGCGATCGCGATTTTTTGACTTTTTTAAGATGGGCGCAATCAGAGAATTAGTACCCATACCTGATGTGATCACTATGCGATCGCTAGTTATATCTTCCAAATTGTGAACAGGTGTATTCCAACAAAATTCCACTCCATTTTGAGCCGCCGCTTCCACTAAAGCCTTGACAAACTGAACTGGATGTAAAGCCCGATCGCATTCACTTAATAAACCACCATCCGTTTGCCATTGGGGAAATCGCGCCTGAACTTGTTGGCGATCTAGCCATTGCATTTCAAAGCCTTGTCTGTGGCGAATCCCAATTAGCGATAGCGCTTTAGGTTCAGCATCAGGCGATCGATAGAGATTTAAAATCCCTTTACGGTTGTAGAGAATATCGCAATTAGTTTGAGCCGTTAATTCATCAATCAGTCGATCATACCTGCTCAAACTTGCTAAGCGTAACTTCACTAGATGTCCCCGCGCCCTAGAACTAGAAGCCGCCATCAATACCCCCAATGCTGCACCTGTCGCTACCATTGCTGGCTCAGGATTTGCCTCCAAAACCCTCACTTGTACATCAGTTTCTCTGGAATCTTTACTTAATTCATAGGCAATCATCGCACCAATCACACCACAACCAATCACCGTAACTGTTGTCATGTTCTTATACACCCGTGCTTTGGCGAATAATCTTAGTAAAGAGAAAATCGGGTAAAAGCTTGCGGACAAATAATAATTGCTTAGCGATCGCATCGGCGGGGTAGCGTAATTTCCATGAGTTGTCGGTGCTGGCTCGGTAGATAGTTTTTGCGACAACTTCAGCAGGTGCGCCCGTTGCGCCAATTTTATTCATTTTTGTGAATACGCGATCGCTTAAATCATCATACTCAGGAAAATCTGGATTATTGCTGCGATCGGCTGAGCGATCGTAAAAATCAGTTTTGATCGGTCCTGGTTCGATAATTTTGACGCGAATATTAAATCCAATTAATTCGTGTTGCAAAGATTCAGAAAAGCCTTCCACAGCCCACTTGGTGGCGTGATAGAGGCTATAAAGTGGAAAAGCAACGCGCCCACCGATAGAGGCAACATTCACAATTATTCCAGATTTGCGATCGCGAAAATGGGGTAGGACAGCGCGGGTAGTTTCCATCAAGCCGAAGACATTGGTGTTAAATTGACGTTGAATTTGCTCGGCTGTAATCGCCTCAAATACGCCCATCAAGCCATAACCTGCATTATTTACCAGCACATCAATCGCTCCAAATCTGTCGATGGTTGCGGCGATCGCATTAGTAATCGATTCATGATCTGTGACATCAAGTTTTAAAACAATTACGCGATCGAGCTTTGCCAGACTATCAGGTTTATTAGTTTCTTGATTCAGTTCTTTTTCGGGCGATCGCATTGTCGCCGCCACGTTCCAACCTTTTTTTTGGAAATATAAAGCAGTAGCTCGTCCAATTCCAGAGGATGCGCCAGTAATCAAGACAGTTTTAGTCATATTTAGGTTTGGGTTGCTGAGATGGAGATTTTTATACGATTTTATGTTTTTATACTGCGGCAAACAATTCACCGATTGGGCGATCGCTCACATCAGCACTAACTACAATTTCGATTACCTTATTTTTAGCTGAAGCTTCAAACAATGCATCCACGGTCACTTCGGCAACCTTAGTACGGGGAATACTGCCTTCAAATAAAGTGTCAGCGCCTGATAACACCAGTCCCCCTTCCTTTTCGCGATTGAGTAATCCTCCAGGACGAACAATCGTATAAGTTAATCCGCTAGCTTGCAAATATTGTTCTGCTTGCTTTTTCCAAAAAAGCACCAACCAAAACAGGTTTAAGGGATGCAGAAATTTAGAGACACATAAAGAAGAGACGATCGCAAAATGTTGAATATTTTTTGTCTTGGCAGCATTGATTAAATTTTTCGTGCCAATGTAGTCTACTAAATACGGCTCTAAAGCATTTAAGCTTGGTTTCGCACCTGTGGCGCATATCAACACATCACAATCAGCGATCGCATCTGTGAGCGCATTTTCTAATGCACCAGCATTCAATACATTGCCTAAAACTAACTCCACTTCAGGCGGTAACACCTGTTTGGCTAATTCTAAATTACGGACTAACACTCTCACAGGAATATTGCGTTTAACTAACTCAGCGACAATATGCCGCCCTGTTTGACCTGTGGCTCCTGCTACAAATGCTTTCATTTCTAAATCAATGTTCTCAACTACTTACTCTAGTATAAGCGTTACAAAGTTGTGTCCATCCTAAATTTGGCTAAGTAGCTGGATAAAATTAAAAAAACAAACTAAAAGGATGGAACTTATGCTGTGTATGCTTTTCATCCTTGCTAAGGTCTTGCATTTAATTGCATTTACCTACTCAAAACATATCAATGTTAACGATTCTGGTATAATCCATAACTAAAAATACTGACTTTTAAGATAACTCATTAAGAAAAGTTAAGAAACATCAATGCAACTCACCCATCGCCCTCGCCGTCTTCGACGTAATCCTTCTATTCGCAGTTTAGTTAGAGAAAACTATCTATCTGTAGATGATTTTATCTATCCAATGTTTGTCATGGAAGGAGAGAATAGCCGCGTTGAAATCCCGTCAATGCCAGAGGCTTATCGCTTTACTCTTGATCTTTTGGTTAAAGAAGTAGAAGAGATTTATGCTTTAGGAATTAAAGCGATCGCTCTTTTTCCTGCGGTTCCTGAAGAGAAAAAAGACTTGACTGGCACTGAGAGTTTTAATCCTGAAGGATTGGCTCAGCGTGCGGTTAGAGCAATTAAGTCGGCTATACCTGATGTGATTATCTTCACCGATGTCGCCCTTGATCCTTTTACCACTCACGGACATGACGGCATTATCGATGATAATGGTGTAATTATCAATGATCAGACCGTAGAAGTACTTGTAAAAATGTCGGTTTCGCAAGCGGAAGCAGGAACTGATTTTGTCTCGCCATCGGACATGATGGATGGACGTATTGGTGCGATTCGTGAAGGTTTAGATGCTGCTGGTTTTGAGAATGTCGGTATTCTCGCCTATTCCGCCAAATATGCCTCGGCTTACTACGGTCCATTCCGCGATGCTTTGGGTTCTGCGCCAAAATCGGGTGATAAGAAAACTTATCAAATGGACCCCGCTAACTCCCGCGAAGCAATTAAGGAAGTCTATCTAGATATCGCTGAAGGTGCAGATATTGTGATGGTAAAGCCAGCTTTGGCTTATTTAGATATTATTGCGAAGGTCAAAGATGCAACCAATGTGCCTGTAGCCGCCTATAACGTTAGTGGTGAATATGCAATGGTCAAGGCGGCCGCGCAGTTGGGCTGGATTGATGAAAAGAAGGTCATGTTTGAAACACTGCTCAGTATGAAACGCGCTGGTGCAGATATTATTTTGTCCTATCATGCTAAGTCTGTTGCCCAGCTTATTGCTTCAGGCTATCGACCTTAAGGCTAAGAAAATGTCCCTTCGGGGCGTTTTCTTAGGTTCACATTAATTATGATATTAAATTTTTGCCATTAAATTATGAACGCAAAAGAACTTCTCGAAAGTTACGCTTTGGGCGATCGCGACTTTAGTAAGCGATCGCTGATTGGGCTTATTTTGACTGGTGCGAACTTGTCTGGTGCGAACTTTATCGAAGCTGATCTTGAAGAGATTACCCTTGATGTCGCTAATTTAGAAGATGTCGAGCTTAATCTTGCCAATTTGAACAGGGCGAATTTAAGTGGTTCAATTTTGATCCAAGCGAATCTCAATGGCACTCGTCTAGAACAGGCTTCATTAATTGGGGCAAATGTTTCAGAAGCTTTTTTGATCGAGGCTGATTTAAGTGAGTCGGTTTTGGTCGAAACTAATTTTACGGGAGCATTTTTAACCAGTGCCAATTTGACCCGAGCGCGTCTATGCCGAGCAAATTTGTCTAATGCTTTTTTGACGGGAGCTTGTCTGAATGGGGCTGATCTGCGCGGTGCAAATCTGACGGGTGCAGATCTGACCAGAGCAAATTTGACGGGCGCAAATCTGGCTGGAGCCGATCTTAGTCATGCTAATTTGACTAATGCCAAGCTAAATTGGGCAAACCTAGCTAATGCTAAGCTAATCGGCGCAGATTTGACGAGAACTTACCTATCTACGCTAAAAAGTATAGAGGGAACAGATTTTACGGATGCGCGTAATGCACCAAATTCTGTAGAGATTGTTAACATGGAAGAGTCAATCGTTGAAGAATAGATTTGCTAAAGATTATGCGCTTGTTTCGTTCATTCAATCTCATCAATAGCCTCACTCGTAATCTACCGAATATTGCTTCTAATATTGCTTTAGTCGTCACGATCGCTACAGCAATATCCCTACCGATTACCGCAAAAGTTCAGGCTCAGTCGCAAAAAGATGCAACGGAATGGATCAAGCAGGGGCGGCAACTTTGGCAAAAAAATAATATCTCTGGGGCGATCGCTGCTTATCAACAAGCATCAAAATTAGAACCAAAAAATTCTAAAATCTTGACTAGTCTTGGCTTTTTGTTAACCCAACAGAGTAATTACTCTGATGCGATCGCTGCTTTGGAGAGTGCGACCAAATTGGATGCGAACAATGCCAAAGCCTTTAGTGCCTTGGGTTTTGTATATGTACGAATCAAAGACTATCCCAGTGCTTTAAAGTCCTATCGACAGGCGATCGCTTTGGATCGCACAAACATTGATGCCTATAACAGCGTCGGCTTTTTATTGACCGAACAAAAAAATTATGCCGAAGCGGCGAAGATCTATCGTCAGGCGATCTCCGTTGTTCCCAATGATTCAAAAAGCTATGTTAATTTGGGCTATGTTTTGCAGTTAATGGGCGATCGTAAAGGAGCATTTGAGGTCTATACTCAAGCCGACAAAATCTCTCCTTTTAATGCAGATATCTTAGTGGCGATTGGGGGCTTATTTACTGAGCAAAACCAATTAGATGAGGCGATCGCTAAGTATAAGAGGGCTTTAGAAATCAATCCTCGCCATCCCCAAGCCAATCTTGAGATTGCCAAAGTCTATCAGAGTGAGGGGAAATATACTGAGGCGATTTCTTCTCTTCGCCGTGCTGCTACAGCCAGAAATATTGCGCCTAATGTGGCGAATAAAATTCAAAATGCGATCGCGGATTTGTATATACAGCAAGGTTCACTTTCTGGTGCGATCGTGGCTTATCGCCAAATTTTAGAAACCGCTCCTGAAGATGCCGAAACGCATTTGGCTCTTGGCAAGTTATTAGCATCACAACAAAGGGCGATCGAGGCTCGCAAGATGTTAGAAGCTGCGGAAAGTTTGTTTAATCAACAGGGAAATATGGATGGCTTGGCACAAGCTCGTAAAGCTCTAGCAGAACTTAAGTAAATCAAAAATCAGCAAGAATGTAAGGGCAATTCATGAATTGCCCTTACTCACGATGCAAATATCAATTTTGCAAATATTTTCTAAAAAAGTCGATGGTGTAGCCAATTTCGAGAACTTGATTGCTCCGCTTGCTAGAGCCATGCCCCTCATCAGGAAAAATCACTAGCTGGGACGGAATTTTCTTCTGCTCTAGGATCTTTTGGATTTGGACTGCTTCACCTACAGGAACACGCGGATCATTCGCTCCCTGAATAATTAGTAAAGGAGCTTTAATGCGATCGCTATAGGTGACAGGCGATAGCTCAATCAACGCTTCACGATCTTTGACGGGATCGCCATATTCACTAATCCGCAAAATCCGCCGATAGGGAGCCGTATTATTTAAAAAAGTGATCAGGTTACTGATGCCCACAATTGATACGCCCGCGTCATAACTGCCTGCAAATTTGGACATGCCCATGAGCGCCGCATATCCGCCATAACTGCCGCCGACAATGCCAATTTTCGGAGTCACGCCGTTAATTTGCCAGTTTTTGCGAATATACAGCGCCGCATCTTCGATATCGGTAATTACTTTGAGGCGATCGCGTCCATTGTCAGCATTCAACCAAGTTTTGCCATAGCCATCACTCCCACGCACATTCGGCTCCACAACCACAAATCCTGCATTCACAAATAACTGCGCGTAACGATTAAATCCCGCGACACTCTGCCCTTCGGGACCACCATGAAAATTGACGATTACAGGGCAGGGCTTGAGCAGTGGCTTTTCTGGCAAATTTTGACATTCGGGCGGGGCGTACATAAACATGGGAATTGATATCCCATCCCTTGTGGTGTAGTTGTCAAGCTTCGCGGCTACAAATTTGCTAGTGTTAATTTCGGGAATGCTCGGTAATACCCATTGAGTCAGCTTTTGAGTTTTCCAATCGTAAACATAACTCAATCTTGGTGCTTTAGCAGTTTCCACACCAATTGTCGTAAAGCGTCCGTTGCGCGTGGTGGAACCTGTGTAAATATGATCAGCATTGGCAAACTCAGGTAAACTTAGCGGCTGAAATCCATTGGCGGCGATCGCTTTCAGTCTTGTATAACCACGATCATTGATCGAATAGAGAATGCGTTGACGCTGCGGATCAATACTGAAGCTCGCCACATTTGCTTTTAATTCTGGCGTAATTGCCGTGAATTGTTTATTTTTATAAAGGTAAAGGCGGCGAAATTCACCAAATTTTGGGGTTAATACTAAATATTCATCGGCATTAACACCATACTCAATGTCGTACTCTTGCTTTTCATCTTGCCCAATCAGGGGTGTAGTTTGCCTCGTTTTGACATCATATTCATAATATTCCTGTGATTGGCTACCAGTTGCTTTGGCAAATAAAAACTTTTGGCGATCGCCAGTTTGCGGATTTACGAATACATCGGCGATCGACCAGATCCCATCACCGCCAGAGATTTGAACCTTTTGTTTGGTTTGCAAATCGTAGCGATAAATTACATTGGAGTCGGGCTTGATATCATTGGCACTGAAATAGATAATGCGGGAATCATTGCCGATATATTGCAGCGATGTTCGCACACCTGCCTGATGCTGAATCACCTCCAATGCGCCGCCATCAGTTGATTGCAAATACAAGCCTGGATTTTCTTCGCCTTGGCGATCGCGAGATAGTAATAAATATTTGCCATCGGGAGTCATCCCTGCGATCAAGGTGGCATCCTGTCCGCCCGTTACCTGCACAGGAAACTTTTGCGCCCCATCGATACGCCACACCTGCGTAGTTCCCGTAATACCCCATGTAAAAAACAGGCGTTTGCCATCGGGCGTAACCATCCCTAAACCAGGCGATCGCACATCCAACATGGACTCAATTGGACGAGTGACTGTCGGCGGCAATGCAGTTGGCGCATAGCGTTTGAGTATCGCAGGATCAAGACTATCTTTACCTAATCCCGAATATTGAGCTTGTACTGGCAAGTTAGGTATCGTCAACCCAGACAAAATAACAAGATGAAACAGTAAGTTCTTTTTCATAAAATAAGTAGAAAAATATAGATAAGCAGGTTATTGGAATTAAATTTAGAATAGACTAGTCCTTCGCGCATTCCTATTTTAGATATTCTTATGGCGAATTTGTGGATTGAAGGCGGTAGTCATCGCAAAACTGGTCAAGATCAAGCTGAACAAAGTGGCAAAACTGAGCGACTAATTCAACAATTTTGTGATTGGGCGGAACAGGATTTTGCCAAACAAGTCAATCCTCAAGCCGCTTCTCAAAAAGTGTTAGTCCTTACCGTTGACTCACAACAGCGCCGTGAATTAAGCGATCGCCTCATCCTCGCAACTCATGGTCAATATCCTGTCACCGCCGTTACCACCTTAAGTTTTTTTCGTGATGAAGTTCGCTTGTTTTGGACATTATTAGTTAAGAAACTAAATTTAAAAGCGCAATTCCCTCTGCTTTTGCGGGTGGAGAATGAACAGGAACTTGCCCTTGAAGTATGGAACGAGCGGATTTTAAGTGGAAGATTGCAAATGGAAGGAATTAGTCGCGATCGCCTTGTTCGGAGATTGCTAGACTTGTTTTTACTGGCGGCTTATAGTGGTCGAGATATTACTGAGATCCCTACGATCTTACAAGCGGGACAGGAAACGAATACAGAATCTATTGCTAATGATTCCATTAATGATCATATTAATGATCATACAAGTGAACAATGGCAAGAAATCGGCGAAGCTTTGCAAGAATGGCGGACATATTGCTGGGAAAGAGGTTTGCTGACCTATGGACTAATCACCGATCTATTTGCTCAGCATCTGCTCCCCAACCCACAATATTATCGTCAACTCAAGCAGCGCTTCCGTTATGTAATTGTCGATCGCGTTGATGAAATGCCAGCGATCACCTGTGATTTATGCAAATTCTTCCTCCAAAATGGCGCTCAAGGTATCTTTACTTTTAATCCTAACGGTTCAGCAAGATTAGGTTTAGGAGCCGATCCTGAATATTGGCAATCCCTAAAATCTGAATGTACAGTCGAAAAAATTGCGCCTGCGATCAATACTTTAGGTTCCCAAATTGCTGAACCTATTTTAGAAATTGTCAATGAACCCATCCTCCAATTTATTGAACCATTCCCACAGGTGCATTCCATTGAATCAGTTTCCCGCGCCAAGCTGTTTCGGAATGTCGCTGAAGTAATTGTCGAAGCGATCGCTACAGGCGAAATCCAATCTAATCAAATCGCGATTATTGCCCCTGGGCTAGATAATATTGCTAATTATGCGATCGCTGAAATCCTGCGTAAAAAAGAGATTCATGTCAATCACCTCAATGATCAACGCCCTCTTTCCTATTCGGCTCAAGTTCGAGCCTTGTTAACTTTAATCACCTTGGTTTATCCAAATTTAGGAACTCTAGTTAGCCGCGATCGCATTGCCGAGATGTTGGTGGTATTGGCTGAAGCGATCGATCCCGTCCGTGCAGGGATGTTTGCCGATTACTGCTTCGCTCCCGATCTCGAAAATCCCCATCTCTTACCCATAGAAACCTATAACCAATGGAATCGATTTGGTTATGAGGCAACTCAAGCTTACGAAAAATTGCGACAATGGATTGCCCAACAATCGCCCAAGGATGCGCCATTGCTATTTATTGATCGCGCCATTCAATCCTTCTTTAAGCCGCGTAAACTCAGTTATGAACATACTGCCACATTACAAGAACTCATCGAAACCGCTCAATACTATTGGCAATTGGGCTATCGCCTCGATCGCGAAGATCCGCTAATTTTAAAAAACTTTATCGAATTAATTCGTCAAGGTACTGTTACTGCTAATCCCTATGCTCCGAATGCGCCCCAAGATGGTGTGGTGCTTGCCACGATCTTCCAATATCGCATGGCAAGACTCTCGCACCGTTGGCAATTTTGGCTGGATGCTAGTTCCGATTTATGGCTACAAGGCGGAGCGGCAGCGTTATTTGCTGCGCCACTTTTCTTGAAGGGGTGGGATGGTGGACTCTGGACAGTGGAACATCAAAATGATGCAAATATGCAACGGTTGCAGAAGTTAATTCGCGATTTACTCGATCGCACAGGCGATCGCCTCTATCTCTGTCACAGTGAACTCAGCACCAATGGACAAATCCAAAATGGCATATTACAACCATTAATCGAAATCAGTAGCACCGAATTTTAACTGTTCTGTTGCTTGGACGATTGAGTCCATTTCTCAAGATTGGCTCCTTGCTAAATATACTTAACGGGAAAAGTAAGGTATCCCAAGAGATTCCATACTGGATGCTCTATCTGTTGCCTCTCCTTTGTGATTTGGTATTAAGGGGGATCTTTGAGGACTTTCTCCTAGAAAAAGCTACAATATCTTTATCCACAATTCAATATCCCCGTCACATTTCCCCCTATGCCCAATCGTCTCGCGCAATCGCAAAGTCTCTATCTTCGTAAACATGCTGACAATCCGATCGCTTGGTATCCTTGGGGCGATGAGGCTCTAGAAAAGGCAAAAGCTGAAAACAAGCCGATCTTTTTGTCGATTGGCTATTCCAGTTGTCATTGGTGTACGGTGATGGAGCATGAGGCTTTTTCGGACACCTTAATTGCGGACTATATGAACGATCGCTTTGTGGCGATTAAAGTCGATCGCGAAGAGCGTCCCGATCTCGATAGCATCTATATGCAAGCGGTGCAGATCATGGGCGAAAGTGGGGGATGGCCATTAAATTTATTCTTAGCTCCCGATGACTTAGTTCCCTTTTATGGCGGCACATATTTTCCGATTGAGCCGCGCTATGGTCGCCCTGGATTTTTGCAAGTGATGCGGTCTATTTGTGAGATTTATTACGATCGCCATCAAGATATTATTGAATATAAAGAGCAGATCGTCCGCAATCTCCATCAAGTGAATAAACTTGTCCCTGTGCCAGTGATTAGTGATGAAGTGCTAGCTAATGGAATTAGTAAATGTGCTGAAGTAGTTACTGATCGTGAACATGGAACTTGTTTTCCCATGATTCCCTATGCGAATTTGTTGTTAAGAGCCAGTCGCTTTGAATCTGATCAAACTATACTCAAAGATAAGGCTCAACAACGTGGGTTAAATCTCGCTCTCGGTGGTATTTTTGACCATGTAGCAGGAGGATGGCATCGCTATACAGTCGATCATACTTGGACAGTTCCCCACTTTGAGAAGATGCTCTATGACAATGGCTTGAACATGGAATATCTAGCAAATCTCTGGTTATCGGGATTAAAAGAACCTGCGATCGCTAGAGCCTGTGCAGTGACCGCCAATTGGCTTCAGCGCGAGATGCTAGCCGAGGAAGGCTGTTTTTATGCTTCTCAAGATGCTGATAGTGAAGGACGCGAGGGCAAATTTTGGGTATGGAGTTATGCGGAACTAAAGAAGATATTTAGTGCGACAGAATTGGATTTATTAACTCAAGAGTTTACGATTTCGGTGAAGGGGAACTTTGAAGAAGCCAATGTCTTGCAGCGTAAAAATCTTGGGGAACTATCCCCAGATGTTGAAGCTTGTCTGACAAAATTATTTCGCCGCCGCTATGGTGAATATTCTCGTCCGACCGATGCTTTTCCTGTCGCTCGCAGTCAGGCGGATATTCAAGAAATCGATTGGGAAGGGCGCGTTCCTCCCGTAACCGACACTAAGTCAATTACGGCTTGGAATGCGATGATGATTTCAGGTTTAGCAACAGCTTATCGGGCTTTCCAAAATCCAATTTATAAACAACTTGCGGTTAATGCAGCAAAATTCATTCTCAATAATCAATGGATTAAAGGACACTTACAAAGGATTAATTATGAAGGTGAAGCAGTAGTATCTGCTCAGTCAGAAGATTATGCACTGTTAATTAAGGCTCTGCTCGATCTCCATCAAGCAATTCCTGAAGAAGCGAATTTTTATTTGGAACAGGCGATCGCCATTCAAGCAGAGTTCGATCGCGACTTTTGGGATACGATGTCGGGCGGCTATTTCAATACCACCAGCGACTCCAGTCAGCATCTATTACTGCGGGAACGCAACTATCAGGATAATGCTACACCTTCCCCCAATGGCATCGCGATCGCGAATTTAGTCCGTTTGGCAAGTATTACTGAGAAATTAGAATATCTAGACCGAGCCGAACTAGGGCTGAAACGTTTTGGATTAATACTTAGCAATAGTCCCGTGGCTTGTCCCAGTCTATTAGTTGCCTTTGACTGGTTCCGTAACCATACCCTTGTTCGCACTCACCCCACAGAATATGCTTATCTCAATGCTCAATATCTTCCTTCTGTGATGTTACGCATTGATCGCCAGTTAGCCAATCCCGATGCGATCGCGCAGGTATGTAAAGGTTTTGCCTGTTTAGAGCCAGCGATAAGTCAGGAGATATGCGATCGGCAGTTGTTATTAAGTACAACTAGAGTGGGGTTAAACTAAACAAGGAACTTTGAGCAGGATAAGTATCAAACCCTAAATTGTCAGGAAGCGGAAATATTAAAATTCTCGCTTCTTTTACAAACCATACCCAATCATACTTAATGAACTTAGTTTGGTAGAGGAATAATATATTAATTGCTAAATGATTCAGAATTTAACTAGAACTAAGATTTTGGAGTAGACGGGTGTAATTAAAAGTGAAATGGGAGGAATAAATGAGGATGGAATGTATGATAGATAGCAGTTCTAGTCGAAGGAAGTGATAAAACGAGATATGGATATGAAAACAAAAACAGCAT
>JBILGV010000047.1:0-34739 GCA_044350865.1 Pseudanabaena sp.
TGGTTCTAGAAGTCATCTCTAAGGAATATAATGGCGAATACGAAGAGAAGTTAAGACAATATCAAAAGCTAGGGATTCTGTATTATGTGGTTTACAATTCCTTAAGCGGTCGCAGGGGACGTTACAAAAGGCATGAATCTTTGGAAGTCTATAAATTAAGTGATGGAAAGTATGAATTATTGCCATCGGTTGCGCTATTGTCTGAATCTGGCAAAGTCGTATGGATGCCAGAGATTGGCTTAGGGATCGGCTGTGAGCGGCGTATATGTGGTAATTGGGAGCGTGAGTGGCTCTATTGGTACGATCGCGATAATATGAGATATCCCTCGGCTGAGGAAAGGGCTGAGCAGGAACGCATGATTGCTAAACAGGAGCGTATTGCTAGACAAGAGGCTGAGGCGATCGCTAGTCAGGCTAATTTAGAAAAACAAGAGGCGGAGGTGATCGCTATTCAAGCTAATTTAGACAAACAACAGGCGGAGGCGATTGCCGATCGAGAGCGTCAGCAAAAGGAAAAGTTAGCAGCCTATTTAAAGTCAATGGGGATTAATCCTGATGAAATTTGACGAATAGAAGCCATTTATCGAAGTGCATTATTAATCCATTAAAGTATTTTGTAGTCATAATAAAAATTTATTAAGTTATGCAATTTAGCTACTAATGAAATAGCCTGATATGGGGCTAAAAACCAAATACACAGGTTATTTATTTTCACTCCTAATCACTTCTCCAAAATTATTTTAAGGAAATACTCGCTGAATGATTGATCAATGCGACGATCAGTTTTTGATTTTCACTTTCTAATCGTACCGCTACCCGAAAATAATGATCGCCTAATTCTGGAAAGCTCAAACAATCACGAATTAGGATTTGATCATTTTGTAATAGCTCCTTTTGCAAAAGCGAGCCTGCAATTTCAGTTTGCACTAATAAGTAATTGGCTGAATTTGGCAATGGATTTAAGCCTGATATTTGCGCTAAACCTTTGAATAACTGTGGTTTTGCAAGGTTTAGCCAATCCCATGTTTGTTGTTGAAAAACAGTATCTTCTAAAATCGCAATTCCCACCGCCGCCGCTAAAGCATTTACACTCCAAGGATCGCGCCAAGCTTGCCAGCGCTGTAAACGTTCGGGATGGGCGATCGCATAGCCAAGACGCAATCCTGCTAGGCTATAAAACTTGGTAAGCGATCGCAAAATTACTAGGTTCGGATGCAAAGGCACTAAGTCGATTAGGCTTTGTTGGCATTCTGGCGATAGAAAATCCATAAATGCTTCATCAATTACTACCAGCGCAAAGCGATCGAGATAGGGTAATAGACTTTCTCTAGAAAATAAATGTCCTGTGGGATTATGGGGATTGTTGATTAATATTCCTTTTTGGTGAGAGTCTTTGATTTCTGGAAGTTCTGGATTTAATAGAAAGGATTCTTCTTTCTCTTTGTCTATTTCTTTATCCAAAAGTGAATATTTTTCGACTTTGTTATCAAAGGTTTTCAGAGCGCGATAATAATCCGTAAAAGCGGGTGTAAATATTACTGTTGCTGATAATTGCGAAAAATCTCGTCCCACCCAAGTTAATAGCTCGGCAACTCCGTTTCCCGCCAAAATCCAATCCGAGGATAGTTGATGAAACTTACCCAAAGCTTGCCTCAACAATGTGTATTCTGGATCGGGATAATGATTGAGTTCTTTTAAATTAGATTCGATCGCCGCGATCGCCGATTTTGGGGGACCAAGAGGATTGATGCTAGCGGAAAAATCTAAAATATTTTCTGGGGTAATTCCAGCCATATTCGCCGCCCATTGACGATTTCCCCCATGTATTGGACGTGCGCGATTATCTAGTTGCATATTTTTCTCTTTGTCGTTGTTTATTTAGAAAGATATTTGGCGCTTCGCGCCGACTATCTTAAAGTGTTCGCAAGCCCCCAATAATTGATTCTTTCTTGAAGCCAGCCATTTTTTCGCCATTTCTGGACAATTGGTAATACCCGATCGCGCAGTTCTTGATGTTGTAATCCACGCGGTAAGGCGATCGCTAAGCTATGGAATGCTAAGGGTTGACCAATAATTGCATAATCAGGATGTGCGATTAACCATTGATGGAGATTAGTGCGATCGCCCACGAATGCTTTCACTTTTCCTGATTGTAGAGCAGCTAAGCCATCTGCATAGGAATTTGCGCCAACAATTACCGATTTTGGAAATTTTGATTGGATCGCGGCGATCGCATCGGAATTTTTAATTACAGCAATTGCAGATGGTCGAGCAAGGTCTGAGGATGTTGTGCTTCGCTCAGCGATCGCGATCGTGCTATCGGTGTAATAGGGTAATGAAAAATCAACCAAACGTGAACGGTTGTTGGTAATCGTAATTTGGGCGATCGCGATATCTAATTGATTATTGGTTAACTGAGATAGGCGATCGCGATTTTTTACGGCGCGTAACTCAAGCCCCATATTTAGTTCTTTTGCTAATTCACTCGCAATGTCAATTTCTAAACCTGCCAGATTGCCATCGCGATCGCGAAATCCCAAAGGTGGCAAATTATCTTTAATCCCGATAATTAGCTTGCCGCGCTTTTGAATTTCATGGAAATAACTTGACGGGAATGCTTCAGAGGCGATCGCCTGCTGTTGTCCACCACAATTCGCTAAATTGCTGACTAATCCTGATAAAGCGATCGTAAGTACAGATGTTTTCAGGAATGTTGTTAAAGTTTTGAGCTTACTCATATTTTTACCAAGAATTTGTCCCCGTAAAAAAGCCATTTATTAAAGTTATATTGGCGCAGAGCGCTGATATGACTACCCAAAAAGCCGATGATGAGATTTGAACTCACGGCCTGCTGATTACGAATCAGCTGCACTACCCCTGTGCTACATCGGCAAACTATATTAACTAAGACGAATTTTATTAATTCATCATTTACACGAAGCAAATACTTTCGCGCAAATAATCATACCATCATTGTAGCTTTACAATCAGGACTTACGCAAAAATGACTCAAATTATCTTCTTCCCCCTTTTTAAGGGGGATTGAGGGGGATCTCTTAGAGTCTCTGACCGTAGAAAGTAATTCTCAAATGGTTTCGCTAAGTGGCGCTTTGCACCGCTTAGCCCTTACCTATTTGGGATACAACTTCATCAATGCTTGTACCTGCTCGGCATGATAAGAACTGCGCGTTAATGGAGAAGAGACTACTTGCAAAAATCCCATCGCTTCACCCGCCACTCGCCACGCCTCAAACTGTTCTGGTGTCACAAACTCATGCAAAGTCAAATGCTTAGCGGAAGGTTGGAGATATTGACCGATCGTGATGATGTCACAATCTACGGAACGCAAATCGCGCATCACTTCCAAAACTTCTTCATGGGTTTCGCTCATGCCCACCATAATCCCTGATTTGGTGTAGACCCAAGGCGCAATTTCACGCGCACGGCGCAAAAGTTCTAAACTACGCTGATATTCTCCCTGTGGGCGAACTTTGCGGTAAAGTCTTGGCACTGTCTCCGTATTGTGATTGAGAACATGAGGACGCGCAGCCAGAATAGTTTCCAAGGCTTCCCAATTGGCACAAAGATCGGGAATGAGCAGTTCAATTGTAGTCTGTGGTATCAATTTACGAATCTCTTCGATGCAACGGACAAATTGCGAAGCACCTCCATCGGGCAGATCATCGCGATTAACGGAAGTAACGACAACATGTTTGAGTTTCATCCGTCTGACCGCTTCACCAAGATTAATTGGTTCCATCGGATCGAGGGCTTGAGGCTTTTTCTCGAAATCAATGTCACAATAGGGACAGGCGCGGGTACAGGCGGGACCCATGATTAAAAATGTGGCAGTACCTTGGTTGAAGCATTCGCCAATATTCGGACAAGATGCTTCTTCGCAAACGGTGTTTAGTCCCAAGTCGCGCAGGACTTCTGTAACATTGCCAATGCGCTGCCACTGTGGGGCTTTGACTCGCAACCAATCTGGTTTGACTGCCATAAGTTTATATAGATCTAACTTTTATTGTTTATTCGATTCTACTCCCCTAATTCCTATTTTTTAAAATATTCCGAATTGTGTCAGCTAATGTTTTTAATTTAATAGGCTTGCTTAAATATTCATTAGCTCCTGCTTCTAGACATTTTTCGCGATCGCCTGCCATCGCAAGAGCCGTTAGAGCCACGATGGGAATATTGACTAAACTTGGATCAAGACGAATTTGCTTCATGGCTGCTAGTCCATCAAGTACTGGCATCTGGATATCTATTAAAATTAAATCTGGCTTCTGACTTCTCGCAAAATCGATCGCTTCTTGTCCATTATTGGCAATGATCATTTTATAGCCCTTAGCTTCGAGATAACTAGAAAATGTAACGATGTTAGCCTTATTGTCATCGGCTAGCAAAATCAATGGAGATACAGAATTCTCATCAATAACTTGATTAGATTCAACTGTTGCGAATGATCCATGATATGGAGATTCTAAATCTGGCTCAGCCATGATCAATGGAAGTTCAACAATAAAACGACTACCCACTCCTACCTCACTAGTCAGTCTCACCCGTCCCCCATGTAATTCCGCAATTCTTTTGACTAAGGCAAGTCCTAACCCCGTTCCTATATACTGACGATTTAAGGCGCTATCAATTTGAATAAAAGGTTGGAAGAGTTTGGAAATATTTTCTGCCGAGATGCCGATACCTGTATCAATCACAGCAAAACTGAGATAACTAGTTTCTTCGGCTTTGCCCAATATTTGCGACACCTCTAGGGTGATTGTCCCACCTTCAGGGGTGAATTTAACCGCATTATTGAGAAGGTTAATTAATACTTGACGAATGCGGCGCTCATCAAGTATTAATTTTGGTAGATTTGGGGGAATTTGATTAATTACCTGAATTCGTTTAGCGTGAGCCTGCTGTTTGATAAATGCTAAGCTCGACTGGGCGAGTGCATTGATCCCTGTTGGCGTTAGATCAAGCGTGACTTGTCCAGACTCAATTTTGGCAACATCAAGAATATCATTGATCAAAGCTAATAAGTGGGTTGCACTTCCCTCAACAGTCCGTAAAGCCTTGGTTTGACGTTCATTAACTACGCCAAAAACCTGATCCTGTAGAGCCTCATTCATTCCTAAAATAGAATTGAGTGGTGTGCGAAGCTCGTGACTCATATTTGCAAGGAACTCATCCTTCATTTTTGTAGCCCGAACTAGATCCTCGTTAGAAATAGCTAGCCTTTGATTAGTCTCAGTTAATAGGGCTTCAGCATGTTGTCGTTCCTTTAATTCTAGTTGTAATTGCATGAAGAGAGTGGATTGCTGAATGGCGATCGCTAACTGATTAGTAATTTGTTGCAATAAATCGATCTCAATTGCTTGCCAAATGCGCGGACTATCACATTGATGAATACAAACCAAGCCCCACAATTGATTAGCATTGTTTAAAGGTAGAACTAGATTGGCACGGATCTGAAATTGTGATAAGACCTTGATATGGCAATCAGTGAGATTTGCATTGTAGATGTCAGGAATATCCTGAATTCGTCCTTGTTCATAAAAAGCAGCATATTGATCGCCAAAGCAATGATCATGGACTTTGACCGCGAGAGCTGAGGTGAATTCGGGTAAAACCGACTCGGCAATAAATTCACCATCGTTAAAATTAGAATCAGGATCAAATTTAAAAATACCGACGCGATCGGTATTTAGGGAAAGGCGAATTTCCGTAACCGCATCAGCAAAGATTTCCTCTAAATTAAAAGACTGTCTAATGCGTCGAGTTATTTTTAGTAATAATGACTCACGTTCAGATTGCTGACGCAGTAATTCTTCCGCTTGTTTTCGCTCGGCAATGTCATTAATCGTTCCAGTTGCTCTAATTGCTTTGCCATTGTCATCAAATACGGTTTGCCCCCGCGATAAAAACCAGTGAGGATTTCCTTGAGCATCAAGCAGACGATGTTCACAGACAAACTCAAAGGTTTTGCCATCTAAATTATTTTGTAATAAATCCCGAAATGTATCGCGATCATCAATATAAATATGACTTAGCCAAACATCAAAGCGATTAGGAATTTGGCTTTTATCATAGCCAAACCAATTTTGAATGCCACATTCTAAGACAAATAGATCAGTCCGAATATCCCAATCCCATACCCATACTTGCGCTGACTGAGTAGCAAGTTCATAGCGCTGCACAACCTCAGCATATTTACGTTCAGCAATATCCAGTTCCATCTCTCTATAAGCTTTTAACTGCTCAAATGAGGAAACCAAGGCTGTCCCCAAGCTGCCAATTTCATTATTAGGTAAAGCGGGTAAAATAATCTTTTGATCACTTTCACTATTGACAATAGCTAGTTGTATTTTTCTTAAGGGGATTAATACTAATCGTCTGATCAACCATCCTATACACACAAGGATTAGCAATGTACTAACCGTACTTACGACAATCGAAAATATAGTATTTTGCAATAATTCACGTTCTATTTCTTGCAAATCCATAATTGCGATCGCCACACCCCGATATTGTTGGAGATCTGTTGGAGTTTTTCCTAATTTTTTAAATAAAGCACTACTAAAAGGCAAAAACTGAACTATGACAGATTTTCCATTAACAACTGTCCGAATTGTTACTTCTGTGCCATTCTGAGATGTTTTTTGTAGATATGGCACAAAATAAGGATGGAGATCTGCATAAACCAGATTATTCTCTCCACTATTCATCGGAAGACTATGGGCGAGGACTGCACCACTGGGATCAACAATGGCTAACTCCAGTACCGTTGGCAAGGTGGAATAATTTTGGACAATCCGTTCTAAGAGAAATAGCTCCTTATCTTCGATTAACCCTTCAGAAGCAAATTCTAGACCCTGAGTAATTGTGATGGCACGCTTTTGTACTTGTTCCTCTAAGTTGGTTCTTAGTGATGTATAAATGATGGATATGGCAGCAATCGCCACTACTACTAGTGAAGTACCAATCCCAATCAATAATTGGCGAGAGAGTTTACTTTTAGCGGCTGGAATGAGGTGTTTCATGATTATATTTAGTTTATCAAGTCTGCCAGTTTTTGGTGGCTTTGAGCATGGGGGCGGCGTTAACTTGCACATCTTCACGGATATAGCGACCGTGACGCGGATCTGATAAGAGCAGTTGACGAGTTTGTTGGTAAGCCTCTAATAATCTTCCTCCCTCAAACATCCGCCGATTCATGGCGATGTCGCCTTTTTTCAGCCCCTGATAGTCTGTGGCAAATTCCTCTGCGGTCATATTTAGCTGTTTCCCAACAGATGCAAAGACCTCCTGAGGTTTAGTCTCAACAGCCTTCATCACATCAAACCAAGCTTGGATAAATCTCACCAGTTCATCTTGTTTCGACTGAATGATGCTCGATCGCGTGGCTAAACCATCAATCACCACACTATCTACATCAGCAGTAGTGTAGATCACCTTACCACCAACCTCTTTAGCCGCCTTTGTCATAAGTGGTTCCCATAGCGTCGATGCACTAATTTCACCTTTAGCGAGCATATTTACTCCGCGTTCATTAATCACATCAACAATTTCCACATCCTCTGGCTTCATTTGATTTTCCTTGAGTGCTTCGAGTAAAATCAAATGCGAAACTGTACTGAGTTTGGCGCTGACTTTTTTCCCTTTTAAGTCCTTAACGAATTTTATGTCAGGACTCGCAGCAATCCCATCGGAACCAGCAGAAATATCAACGACCATCACAAAAACAGGTTTTTCATGTGAGGCATCAACCTCCATTAATTCTGGTAAGGTGACAAAGCTGGCATCCTGTGCGCCGCGCATGGTGGCGCGAATATTGTCTTGTTGGTTAATAAATTTGATAAATTCAACTTCTAAACCATGCTTACGAAATAAACCAGATTCTTTCGCATAGAGGGCAATCTGATAACCTGACCAGTTATTTAATCCCACCTTAAATGGTTTAAGCGCGACCTCGTTATTCAAGCTACAACCCTTGATAGCGATCGCTGTTAAGCAAAAAAATAAAACTAACATGAAAAATCTCGGAATTTGAAGTTTCATTGAACAGTCCCACCCATCGATCTATTCGAGAATAAATTCAATCATACAATTGCGGGCATAGAAGAGTGATATCTACAATCAAATCTCTTCTAAAAATACACATTATTCCCCAAACGCAATATGATTAAAAATCAAGAATCAGAACATTTTGAGCATTCATTGGAAAATTCACTAGAAAATTCATTCTATCAACTCGCCGATCGCCTGACTAGCAGCTTAAATCCCGATGAATATCTCACCATTAATCTCGATAGTGAGCGTAGCCAATTTACGCGATTTAACCATGCTAAAGTTCGTCAAACAGGCGTTGTCGCTGATGGCAATATCACTATCTCCTTGATTTTTAACCAACGTGAAGCCTTTGCCGAATTTCCCTTTACAGGCGATCGCGCCGTGGATGAGCAAATAGCGATCGATAGTCTCGCTTATCTGCGTGATGAAGTCGCGCAAATTCCCAAAAATCCCTATGTTGTCCTGCCCGAAAATCAAGGTTCGAGCCGCGAATTTTATCAAGGTAAATTGTTGTCACCTGAAGAAGCGATCGCCACAATCTTAGAACCTGTATTAGAGCAAGAAAATCAAATTGACTTCACAGGGTTCTATGCATCGAGTTCGATTATTCGCGCCAATGCCAACTCCGCAGGACAAAGACATTGGTTTGCTACCGATTCCTTTTTTGTCGATTACTCCATGTTTATTCAGACCGATTCTGGCGAAAAGGCGGTTAAGGGAATCTATGCAGGTAAAGAATGGAATTCTCTTGACTATAAAAAACAAATTGAACTTTCTAAACAACAACTAGTTGCTTTGCAGCGTCCTAGTAAAACCATAGAGCGTGGTAAATATCGCACCTACTTTGCACCTGCGGCGGCTGCCGAGCTATTAGAATTTCTGACTTGGAGTGTCGGTGAAGCATCTCTGCAACAGGGTAGCAGCGCACTTTTGAAGTTGCGAAATCAAGAGAAATCCCTTTCACCCTTGATTAATCTCACCGAAAACTTTAGTTATGGCAATGTCCCCCGTTTTAACAGCTTGGGTGAAGTCGCGCCCGAACATTTATCAGTAATTGCCAATGGCAAATTGATCAATACCCTCGTCAGTTCCCGTACTGCCAAGGAATATGGCAAGATTGCCAATGGTGCGGATGATGGCGAGTCGATGCGATCGCCTGAATTTGCGGCGGGTAATCTCGCGGAAACGGACATTCTCAAACAGTTGGATACGGGACTTTATTTATCGAATTTGCATTATCTGAACTGGAGCGATCGCACAGGTGGTCGGATTACGGGCATGACTCGTTATGCTTGCTTTTGGGTAGAAAATGGTGAACTTGTCGCTCCAATTGAGAATTTAAGATTTGATGATAGTATCTACGATTTTTTTGGTGAGAATCTGGAAGCCTTAACTGATTTTCGCCACTTTATTCCTAGTACAGGAACCTATGGTAAGCGATCGCTGGGTGGGCTGCTCACATCTGGGATGTTGGTTAAGGATTTTACTTTTACCCTCTAAAAACAATAAAACGTTTTGCACTGTAAGAAGCGTTATATTTGTCCTAACCTACAGTGGATGGCTATGTTTAAAAAAATCTTCTCCTTTGGTTTGCTTGTATTTGTCCCGATTTCAGTAATCGGTCACTTACTTGGATGGAACTCGACGATTGTATTCGTAACTTCAGCGATCGCCATTCTGCCCTTAGCGGGTTGGTTAAGCACAGCAACAGAAGAAATCTCCGTGGTGCTAGGAGCATCGTGGGGCGGTTTATTAAATGCCACCTTTGGTAATGCCACAGAACTAATTATTGCGATCGTGGCTTTAAATGCAGGTTTTACCAGTGTGGTGAAGGCAAGCATTACGGGATCGATTATTGGCAACTTGTTGCTGGTGATGGGTTTATCGATGTTTTTAGGTGGATTGCGCTACAAAGAACAAGAATTTCAGCCCACGATGGCAAGATTAAATGCTTCAGTGATGAATCTGGCGGTAGTTGCGATTTTGTTGCCGACCGCCGCAAATCTGACAACCGCAGGAATTAGTGAAGAAATCCTCCAAAAATTATCGATCGCTGTAGCGATCGTCTTGATTTTGGTCTATTGTTTGACTCTATTATTTTCGATGAAAACCCACGCCTATCTCTATGATGTCGGCAAATCTGAAGCCGATGATGCCGAAGCGGAAGAAGGGCATCCCCACAAAATTAATCTTAAATTATGGATTGCCGTTCTTTTTGGTGTGACTTTACTTGTAGCGTTAGAGTCAGAACTTCTAGTGGGAACCTTGGAAGAAGCCACGGCGCAATTGGGCTTAACTGAGTTATTCACTGGGGTAATTTTATTGCCAATCATTGGTAATGCTGCGGAACATACCACGGCGATCACCGTGGCGATGAAAAACAAAATGGAACTATCAGTATCTGTAGCAGTGGGGTCAAGTATGCAAATTGCTCTATTTGTCGCTCCCTTGCTAGTGATTGTCGGTTGGTTTATGGGTAAACCAATGGACTTAAATTTCAATCCCTTTGAATTAGTCGCCGTGGCTGTCGCCGTCTTGATTGCAAATTCGATTAGTTCTGATGGGCGATCGAATTGGTTAGAAGGCTCGCTATTAATGGCAACATACGCAATTTTAGGATTTGCGTTCTATTTTCAACCAGTTTAGCGGTTTCTTTTAAAGGCAAGGGGCTTAAGAAACTATTTAAGAATTACTTTCTACGGTTGAAGACTTCAAGAGATCCCCCTCAATCCCCCTTAAAAAGGGGGAAGAAGATAATTTAATTGATTCTCCCCCCTTTCGTAAGGGGGGCTGGGGGGGATCTAGACAATTCTTAAATGGTTTCTAAGCCCCTTGTTCTACAAGGCTATTTATACCGCAACCAAATTTTGGATTATAGATTGCAAATCATTGAGAATTTTGGAAGAGTTGTTCCCGTTTGTCATCGCACTAAGATCCTGCATCGCTGCCTCTAACTGTGGTCGCAAAGTATCCACAATATCCTGCACAGGACGCAAAAGCTGCTCTTGAGCGCTAATCTGACCGAGTAAACCTGCAACTGTTCTAATGCGCTCCTGCTGTTGCACCTCAGCAGCACGAATCACCTGCTCCTGTTGTTGATGTTCATGAGACTGTTTGCTGAGCATTTCTTGCTGCTGTTGTGTATAGTTTCTTACCGCATCTATCTGACTCTCCATCTTTCGGAGTTCTTGCTCTTGATTATTTTTCTGAGCCTCAATTTGCGACAATAAAGGCAGCAAACTTTGGACAGGGCTTTCATCAACCGCAATTCCCTTACGGCGATCTAAAATCGCCTTTTGTTGATTTAAGACCGACAAACGATCTTGCATACTGCGGCGGGTTCCCATCACGCTATCTTCAAGAACCTTGTACTGCTCTTCCGCAAATTCCTTATTGCTTTCTAACTCAATGCGATCGAATTGATCAGCAGTCTCAACCTGACTTTGGAGATCGGCTATTTCACCTTCCAGCCCAGCTAACTCATCTTCTTGAGCGCTGACATAGTTGGCTAATTTATTAAAATCTGCTTGCAAAGCCTTAATTGTTGACTCTAATTCTTCAATGGGCATAGATTGCAAACGATGCTCTTCTTCAGGGCTAAGTACTTCCATGCTGCCAGGACCGCCCAGAGACTCGATCGCATTGGAGGTTTGTTCATAAAGCTCTATCTGCACATTAAGCTGTAACCTTGACATCGCCATGTTATTTTCTTGCAGCTTCAAAATTCCATATTGAGCCTTAAGTTCGGCATTAGCTTCAGCTAGAGCCGATTGAGTCTGTTGCCACTGAGATTTTTTAGCACTAAGCTCATCTGTCGATTTACTAAGAACAGCTTTCTGCTTTTCCGCCTCACTCTTAAGGCTATCTAGCCCTTTCCAAAATCCAGTTAGAACCTCTTGCCGCTTATTAATTAGTTCAAGGGCGCTAAAAATTTTATCTCTGAGTGCATCTGGATTGGTAAAACTGGTTGATAGCTGACCAATGAGAGATTTGATATTTTCAGCCTGATCAGCAGTTAGCGCCGCCGCCGTAGCCGCAACCTGTCCTTGATTTGATTCAATACTACTCCTTAGCTGCTCAATCTCCGCCCGTTCCTGAGCAAACTTTATTTCTAATTCTTCGATTTCTTGCTTTCTGAGATCAATCTGCTCTAGCTCTAGTTCTTTCTGCTCTAGTTCCTGTTCACGGCGATGCAACTCTTGGCTCTGAAAGTTAAGAGATTGCTTCCACTGTTCCACTTCTTCTTCGGCGGATTTATACTTATCTTGCGATCGCGAAAAAGCTTGAAGGATGTTAACAATTTTTTTAGCCGCATCCTGAATACTTTGAATTTGGTTACTGCCCGTTACTTCGGCAATTACCATTTGACCATCTTTAAAATCTTTGGCTTGCCCCGAATCTTGAACCGACAGAACTTGATCATTAGTGATCGACTGCCAAGCATTTTCACCAGTATTACGCGCCAATAAACGGATCGAGGCATTACCCCCTAATCCAAAAGTTGCTTGAGATTTTTGAAGTTCCGCTAAGTACTGCACTCTGAATATACTCCTATTTTGCTGATGCTAACTTTCAGATTGACATGACGAAAGCGCAAAACCCGTCACAGAAAATACAAAATAGTCTAGACCCTGATTTCATACTAACCATTGTATGAGCTTTTTGGCTAGATATTTTAAGGCTATTTTGGGCATAATTAGGTAACTGGGCTTGATAAAAAACAGAACCTACGGTTAAAGACTCTTAAAGCTTATTGTTTAATGTTCTTGGGATCAAGAGCATCTCGCAAGCTGTCACCTAAGAGATTAAACGATAGCACGGTTAACACGATCGCTAACGCAGGAGCCCAAACTAACCAAGGTTGTAAAATCACGACCGAAGCGTTAGTAGATAGGGATAGCATATTTCCCCAAGAGGGGTCAGGCGGCTGAATACCTAATCCTACAAGGCTTAAAACTGCTTCTACAACGATAAATCGGGGGATGTCGAGGGTAGCGGAAATAATAATAAAAGTGATAGTTTGAGGTAAGACATGATGCACAATAATCCGCAACGGACTCGCCCCTGATGCACGAGCCGCCAGCACAAAGGTTTGCTGCTTGATGGACAATACTTGTCCTCGGATAATTCTGGCCAGTCCAGCCCATGACACAAAGGAAATAATAGCAATGATTAATGCGAATCGCTGAGTATTACTGATTTGTGGCGGCAAAATAGCAGCTAATGCTACTAATAAATATATTGACGGAACTGACATGAGGATTTCGACAAACCGCATCAAGACGACATCCAGCCATCCGCCAATATATCCAGAGATGCCGCCAACAATGCAACCGATCGCATAGGAAATGGTCGTGCCAATAAAACCAATTAACAGGCTGATCCTTCCCCCATGAAGTAGGCGTGTCAATTGATCTCGACCTTGTTCGTCGGTTCCCAGCAAGTTTAGCTGACCTGTACTGGTGGTGCGAAACAAACGTCCACCGTGAAAGATCTGAATTTGCGATGGCTTTGTTTCGTCAATGATCAAGGCGCGATCGCCTGTTTCGAGATCGACTTTACCTTGGGTGGTGGGATAGACATGAGCGCCGATAAACTGCCCTTGGCGATCGTACCAATGAATTTGTGTCGGCGGTAGTAAAGCGCCATTTTTAACCGATTCATTGACTCCGTAAGGTGTCACAAAGTCAGCAAATATTGCTGCTGTGTAAAAAACAATCAAAATCGTAATTCCAATCCAAGCGAGAGGATTGGCTTTGAGTCGTTTCCACCAAGTCATTAATTATGAGCCTTTAAGTGCTTTAAAGAAATTTTTGCGGTAGTTGCCATTCATTGTGAACAGGACTGGCCAGAGCAATGCTAGTCCGATTGAATTACCTGAAAAATCGGTGCGGCGAAATCCTTGTAAAAATTTGACTACACCAACTACATAAGCGACTAGTAGCAAAATTGCAATTAATTTCAGCATATATCAATTTCCTTTGACTAACTAACTATCTAAATTTAACACCAAAAAAACCGACTCATTCTGAACAAAGCCAATATGCGCGATCGCACTTTCCTCAAGTCATGAGCTTATGATGCACCAATAGCGATCGCTTTCATTTATATATCGCAAAATTACAAGCAATTAAACTTTATAGGAGCTACCTCTTTCATTAGCTCTTTGCAATGGCTTGTTTTTAGCCTTACCTTCAATCACTAGCCAGTCAGCATTTTCTAGCACCGTATCTAACACATCAGATAAATTACAGCGCTGTTCATAAGCAATACGCCTCAAAATATCATGATGCGCTGGCAGGATATATACGGGTTTTCTCTGTGTTTGCGCCATTTTTAACTTAGAAACAAATTTATTTTTCTTACGATATCATATCTAAGTGTTTAATTTGACAATTGGCTAATTAGCTGGTTTAATTAAATAATAAATTTAAAGTCGCAAATGTTTCATATGAGCAAGTCAGTTATAGCTCTATTCTCAGGCTGCGGAGGTTTAGATTTAGGCTTTCGTCAAGCAGGTTTTAATGTCACATGGGCTAATGAATATGACAAAGACATTTGGGAAACCTACGAAAGCAATCATGTCGATACAGTGCTTGATCGGCGAGATATACGTAAAATTGCTTCAGAAGAGATTCCCGATAGTCTGGGAATTATTGGTGGGCCGCCTTGCCAAAGTTGGAGTGAAGGGGGGACACAAAGGGGAATTGATGATGCGCGTGGTCAGTTATTTCTAGACTATATTCGTATTCTCAGGGATAAACAGCCTCGATTCTTTTTAGCTGAAAACGTATCGGGAATGATGCATAAAAAACATCAGCAAGCTTTTGGAAATATCATTGCATCTCTTGAAGAGGCTGGATATGTGGTTTCTTTTGCTTTATTGAATGCTAAAAATTACAATGTTCCCCAAGAAAGAAAACGTGTGATTTTTATTGGCTACCACGTTGATTTAAATAAACGTTTTGATTTTAATTTAGTCCAGAGATCCCTGTATATTCCTACTTTTAAAGATGCGATTTGGGATTTACGCGAATCAGCAATTCCTGCTTTACCAACTTGCAAAACAAATGGTGAAAATTGTTTAGTTCCTAATCACGAATATATGACTGGAGGCTTTTCAAGTATATTTATGTCTCGTAATCGAGTGCATAATTGGGATGAGCCATCATTCACAATTCAAGCAGGAGGTCGTCACGCACCAATTCATCCCCAAGCTAATAAAATGATTTGGGTGGGCAAAGATGAATGGATGTTTGATCCTAATTCACCCAATCCTTATAGAAGATTGTCGGTTAGAGAATGCGCTAGAGTGCAGACTTTTCCTGATGATTTTAGTTTCTATTACAAGAATTTAGCTCAAGGATACAAGATGATCGGTAACGCTGTTCCTGTAAATCTTAGCTACGCTTTAGCTAAATCAATCAAATTACAACTTTCTGAATCAGAGAATATTACAAAAACTGAAAATTCCAATCAACTAAGTCTCATTCTCTGAGTAGAATTGCCATTTTCTTGTTGGATTGGGTCTTAGCGGTATGCGAATTTTATAATCAGCTTGTAGTGTGTCAAGGATATGGTTATGATTAAGTCCGTTAGGAAAAACTTCTGTAAATTTACCTACTTTCATCAAATCTTCAATTGTTGTTATATCTGTAGTTTGACTCAGTGGTTGATCTGGTTGAAATTTGGTGTAGACATTTTTTCCTCGGTTGCTAGCTTCTGTAAACGGATTAATGGGTCTAAAAATTACTGTGATTTTTTCACTTAGTTGTTTTACTGTTTTAAGATCAAGTGGCGACAATCTTTCTACAAGATCTTCAATAGATCTAGGTTTTTCATCAGAAACATATAGACAATTGGCTGCATTATCTTCTTCTCCTACGCCACAGATAATCTTTTTCATGTCTTCGATATTATCAAAAATATCTAAAAAGGGAATAAATGTGTTACCAGTTCTCTCTCCAAAACTAATACTTACACCCACAAAAAGACTAGCATTAGGTCTATTAGCCCAGTCGTTAGCCCACAGGCTTGTTTGCAATGTCAACTTATTAAATATCTTGCGCCCAAATTCTTTTATAAATCTTTCGTGTCCATACCAATTGCCATAATAGCCTGCGTTGCCTAGTTTTACAGAAATTTTGAGTGGTTTAGATTTACTAAACCTAATCAGTACATCTGTTTTATTGTTTGGGCTTTTATTCCCAATTTTTGTTGATTCTATAATTATATCTGCTGGCGATATCCCTATTTTTTGCATCCATTCAGGTATATTTTGAGGTAAACAACTGCCAATTTTTGCTGTTGTTGCGATCGCTTTCTCTAAATCCTGAGATGCTTTTGACATAATAAAATTTTCTGAAGTTTTAATATTTGAAGATACTAGCGTTTTTAAGTCTACAGTTTTTAGCCTAAAAATTAGACAAATAACTAGTTTTCCAATTTAATACAGTAAAAACATCGTGAAATCATGAAAAAGACATTTATAGATTTGTTCTCTGGTGCAGGCGGAATGTCTTGCGGATTGGAAATGGCTGGTTGGACTTGCTTGCTAGGAATCGATCATGATCGCACTGCCATTGAGACTTTTCAGCATAACCATCTGCAAGCTAAAGCAATCGCTGGTGATATTCGGAAAATTTCCAACCAAAAAATTCAAGAAATAATCAAGCATCAAAAAGTTGACTTAATTTGTGGCGGACCACCATGTCAAGGCTTTTCGACAATTGGACAAAACGATCATCTAGACGAACGTAATTTTTTGTTTCTTGAATTTCTAAGAATTGTGGAAGCATTAAAACCTGATTACATCATTGTTGAAAATGTGACAGGACTGTTATCAAAAAAGAATGAAAATATCTTAAAAGCAATAATTAAAAGCTTTACCGATTTGGGATACACGATAGATGTCAAAGTTCTATCAGCACATCATTATGGAGTCCCTGAAAAAAGAAGACGGACTATTTTTCTAGGCAATCGATTCGGGGTAAAAAATATTTATCCAGATAAAATTTTTAAGGATTCAGAGCAAGATCTTCAAGATTTGCCATTACCAAGAAATGTGGAGTGGGCTTTTGATAACTTACTAGAATCAAATGGTGAAATTTTTAATCATGATATCAAGCGATCGCAAATAGTTAATGATTTAGAAAGAGAAAGAATTAGTCATATACCTGAAGGTAAAAGTGTCAGGTATGAAAAAGATCAGTTAGCATATTTGCCTGAAAATCTATGGTTTGATGTCGATTGGTCAAATATTCATGAAGAAAGATTTAGAGAAGCTAAATTAAATCGACTTGATCGCTACGATTGTGCAAATACAATTAATACTAGCCGTACAACATACTACCATCCAGTTGAAAATCGCTATTTAACGCCCAGAGAAGCAGCCGCAATTCAATCTTTCCCAGCCAATTATTTTTTTTGTGGTACTGTTACCCAACAATGGCGGCAAATTGGTAATGCTGTCCCGCCCCTACTTGCAAAAGCTCTTGGAGAGTCTATACTTGTGTTGGATTTGATGAAAAATAATTTGGAAATAACTAACTCCATTGAAGACATTCAATCAATTAGAGCTAAAGCATTTTCCTACAAAGAACATGCTTTTAATAAATCCAAACAGACTGATAAATCTAAATCTAATCAGCTTGTATTATTTTAAATTTGAGAACAAATCAAACTTAGATGATTGGTGGGAATTTACGCCCATCTTTTTGCTCAATATCAAAGCAAGATTTTTTGGGCTTTTCCTTTTTATCTATCTTCAAGACAGCATAAAATCCATACTTATAAACTGGACTACTATGGATAGTTTTGGCTCTCAATCGCAACTTCATTTTACAATCAAATTGTGGTGTACCTAACGAAAGAATATCGTGCTTAAGATGATAAAACCCATACCCACCAATTTGAATATAGTAGCAATTTTTACCACCATAAAAATCGTACAAACTATTAATATCGATTTCCACTTTGTCTTCAAAAGCTTTTTGATCTTGATTTTTCTGTTGAGCAGTGATTTCATCTCTGGCGATGGAATATCGATTAGGAATGAAATTTTTAGCATTGACAATATCCAAAACTCCAACAGATGTATAAAACGAAGTTACCGCATCGTCAACACACCAACTCCAAATCCCGTTTTCCCACTTCAACATTTTTTGTCCATAATCAGCCTCAAGATCGAGTTTAACCTCTAGATTGTATTCCTGAAAATTGTGTAGAAATTTTATATCCGTTGCATTTCCCGCCCCTCCTCTAGTTGAGCCAGTGGCAATTAATCCCTTCGATGTTAATAAATCAAAAATGCTTTGCTCATAATTATCACCTTTGTTGTATCCCATGATTTTTCTCGCAATAAATAAATTACCGCAAGATTATAGGGGAGTGAGGATTTCTGGTTTGTTTAGGTGTTATCCGAAAATGCTTACCGTCAAAGCGATCGCAATAGCAAATAGATAATCGTAGCGATCGCCATTACTAACAACAAACTGTAAATAACTACCCTTCCCCATACCGCCACAAACAAGCATAGTAAATCCCAAAGACTGGGATTCATGGCTGTGCGATTCCATACGGGGCGAAATTTGGCGATCTCAGATTTTTCGTAGCGCGTAATCTGATGTAGCCCTAAAACCTTGTAATGTAATCTCCCAAAGGGCTGTAACAGCCGAAACTGCTGGTAGCGATGATGGGATGAAGGTCGCCAACGATTACGAAGATTTTTGGCCTTACCGACATACAGCACAATCCACAGCGCAGTGACGTAGTACACGCCCGCATCTTGTGGTAATTCCTTTAATTTTTTGATCGGCTTGGATGGCAATCCAAAAATCCGCATCTTTTGAAGCATAGGTAATTTGCTATCCTAAATCGCTTATTCCCAGATATTTTGCTACTTCTGTGCGATCGCTACCATAGTTGAGCGATAATCGAACTGTTTTGGTTAAGTGATCTAAATCATCTAGTTGAGTTTTACTTATATGTCAGATTTCAATCGCGGGATCATGAAGTTTGAGAACGCAGATAGCCTTGTATCGATCGTTCTTTCTAGTGTTGTTGTTTTGAGTGCGATCGGCTTCCTACTCTGGTGGGGCTTCCAGACTGCTTACGTTTAGTATTTTATCGTTTAGTATCTTATTTTAAGGATGTTGGCTTGGCTAGCATCCTTAAAATGTTTTTGGAGGAGTTAAATTAATGCCCAAATCAACAGCATCTAAAGTATCCATACCATCAACGACTATATCGCTATACGAGAGCGATCTTAATCTCTGGTTGGAGAATGAGATCGCGCATTTGATGGCTGGGGATTTACATAACCTTGATATTGAAAATTTAATTGAGGAGTTAGAGGGCTTGGCAGGTAGAGATCGCCGTGAACTAAAAAATCGCCTGAGGGTATTGCTAGAGCATTTACTTAAGCGTCTTTATGTTGATATGCCTCAAGAGTTTAATGGCTGGGAACGCACAATTAGAGAACAGCGATCGCAGATTAAGATCATATTTGAACAATCACCGAGCCTAAAATCATTTTGGGAAAATTGTTTTGAAAGTGCATGGGGTTATGCTCTCTATGAAGTTCAAGAAAATTATTCTCAATGTGAATTTCCGCGTCTATGGCAGTTTAGCCGAGATATTGACACAATGTTAAATGCTAAATTGTGGATAGTAAGTTAAAAATTTGCCTAGATCATGATCGATATTATTTCTCAAAACGAACAACTAGGATCTGCGATTGGCGCTATTCCCAGTGGATTGTTTATTGTCACATCGCAACAAAATGGCAAAACTGCCACGATGCTGGCTTCATGGGTGCAACAAGCTGGTTTTAATCCGCCATCAGTAACGATCATTGTTGGTAAAGGTAGACCGATTGAATCGTTCTTAACCGTTGGTAGCCCTGTGGTGATTAACATTGCTGAAAAAGGACAGGGTAAAATCATTGGACACTTTGCCAAAGGTTTCGCGCCTGATGTCGATCCTTTTGATGGGATCGAGACAGCCACGGCTCCCAGTGGTCAGCCCTATTTAATTGATGCGATCGCCTATCTGGATGCGACTGTGACCAGTAGCCTTGATGCTGGAGATCACACTGTGGTTTTGGCAACTATTACAGGAGGCGATCGCCTTCGTGATGGTGAATCTGCTATCCATACGCGCAAAAATGGCTTTAAATACTAAATTCGAGAGAGCGCTAAGCGCTCTTTTGGATATTTAAGTAAAAAGTAGTTGACAATAGCGGCAAAGTTTGTCATATTAATGAAGCGCTAAACGCAATCAAGTAAATCACTTGTGAGCAAAACGCGGGTGTGGCTCAGTGGTAGAGCATCTCCTTGCCAAGGAGAATGTCGTGGGTTCGAATCCCATCACCCGCTTACAATAAATAAAGAAGGACGTATAGCGTCTTTCTCTATTTTAAGACGTTTGCCAAGGAATTCAATCTATGCAATTCGATCCAAAAGTTGCTCTATCTCAAATCAATCTACCATTTGCCGAGTGGATTGGGCTACGCGAAGTCAAAGAAATAAACACGACTCGTTATGTCCGCGATCGCAAGCCACAGTCCAATGGTCGTAGTCTATCCCACGGGGTGATGATCGAAGTTTTAGTTGATGGACAGTTTGGCTATGCCAGTACTAATCATCTCGATCCTGAAAATATGCAAATAACTGCCGAAAAAGCCTATCAACAGGCAAAAAATGCGGCAAAGTGGGCTGTACATCGGTTTACGACTGCTCAAAGACCCAAAGCGATCGGGCAGTATTTTTCGCCATTTATCAAACCATCGGATGCGATCGCTCCCAAAGAAATAAACGAGCTATTAATCGAGATCTGCAACAAGCTCAAAGTATCCGATCGCATCGTCAAAACCAGTGCCTATGCAGTTATTACCGAACTTGAGACTAAGTTTGTAAGTAGCAATGGCTCTGATATTTATCAAAAATTTCTAGCGATCGCCACTGATTATGCTGCCACCGCTCAAGATGGCGCAATTATCCAAAAACGGGGTGATAACGGTCAATTGGCGCGATGCAATCAAATTGGCATGGAAGTATTTGACCGCAATGCAATTTTGCAAAGAGCGCAAATCGTCGGCGAACAGGCGATCGAGCTACTCTCTGCCGATGAATGCCCCACGGAAACTACAGATCTAGTCCTAGCTCCCGATCAGATGTTGTTACAAATCCATGAAAGTATCGGACATCCCCTCGAAATCGATCGCATTTTGGGTGATGAGCGCAATTATGCAGGCGGTAGCTTTGTGAAGCTCAAGGATTTTGGAGAGATGCAGTACGGTTCATCGCTAATGAACGTCACCTTCGATCCGACGATGGCTGGTGAATTTGCCAGTTATGGGTTTGATGATGCAGGAATTCCCGCCACTAAGGAATATTTGATTAAAGAAGGAAAATTATTGCGGGGTTTAGGTAGCTCGGAAAGTCAGGCGCGATCAGGAATTAACGGCGTAGCCAATGCCAGAGCTACATCTTGGAATCGTCCCGCCATCGATCGCATGGCAAATATCAACCTCGAAGCTGGCGAACATTCCTTTGAATCAGCGATCGCTGATATCGAGCGCGGCGTATATATGGAGTCCAATCGCTCATGGTCAATCGATGACTACCGCAACAAGTTTCAATTTGGCTGCGAGTACGCCAAACTCATCGAAAATGGCAGATTAACCAAAACTTTGCGAAATCCCAACTATCGCGGTATCACCAATCAGTTTTGGAGCAGTCTCGCTAAAGTAGGCGATCGCAACACCGTCGAAGCATTCGGTTCCCCCTTTTGTGGCAAAGGCGAACCAAACCAAGTAATTCGAGTTGGTCATGCTTCGCCAGTTTGTTTATTTGAAAATATTGAAGTTTTTGGTGGTGCTAACTAAATCAAAAGCACCGCAACGCGATGCCTTGTTAATTTAAAGTGACGCAAAGCGTCCTAAGTTAAGCAAAAAATTAATTTAAGCCCAGTTGCTTCATTTCTTGTTCGAGGACATTCAACAAATTAACATCATTGTTAGAGCGAGCAACTTCCATGCGGCGCTTAACTAAAGCTGAGAGGTTAGCTTTGTGGTTTGCAGCAGCTTCAGCTTTTCTTTGTCCAATATTCATGACTTGCGTCCCTTAGGTTATACATATGGTTTATATATAGACAACATAACATATAATTATATAAAAAGTAGCGTATGTTACTAAAGTTTTATTAAATAAATGTAAAGAAAAAAGACTCGCTTTGCGAGTCTTTTTTCTTTAGGCAGTGAGTGGTCGATAAGTTCGGTAATTTATATCAGGAAAGATATTGTCCATATATTCCACCTTCTCCAGCCAGCCAGAATCAATTGTGCCACCCTCAATATCCTCAAACAGTTTTTCCAAACGCATTAAATGCGATCGCGTTCTTCTAATGGCATAGGGAACCATCGTGCCAGTTCTCATGATAAATGCCCAATCCGAGGACTGCGCCAACAGCAACTCCCGCGCCGCCTGATTTAATGCCCGCCACTCCAGTTCATCCGCAGGTTCGCGATAAGACAAATGAATCATCCGCTCTGCGCCCTTATGTAAATGCTGATAAACCCAAGCATTCGTCTCATTCAACCAATATTCATGAAAACCCTTATAGCCCCAACTTGATTGAGCAGGGCGAGATACCTGTTGCGTCGGATTGTCGCGCAGATAATCGGCAAGATGGGTCATTTCATAGGTCGTTTGATCGTAGTGGGACTTACGAATCAGAAAATCAATAAACCAAGGACCTTCATACCACCAATGCCCAAACAACTCAGCATCGTATGGCGATACCACTAACGGAGGGCGACCCATCATGTCATGGAGATATTTGACCTGATTTTGGCGATTTTGCATGAAATTAGTCGCATTTTCGGCAGCCTTTTCTTTAGCCCAGTAGGGATCGTAAAGCTGCTTAGCGTCTAAACCAAAATCACGCCCTGTAATGCGGTGATATTTAATGCCCGTGTTTTTACGTTGACCGTTAGGCATCACAAACGGCTTAATATACTCATAATCCGCTTCCCAGCCTAGATCTTTGTAAAATTCGCGATACACAGGATCACCAGGATAGCCAACTTTTGAAGACCAAACTTGCTGGGATGACTCATGATCGCGGGCAAAGGCAGCGACACCTGTTTCTGTGAAGACTGGTGCATAAGTACCAAACCTTGGACGCGGTTGACCATACAAAACGCCATGCCCATCAGTCAGGAAGTAGCGCAAACCAACATCGGCAAGCATTCGCTCCAAACCATCGTAGTAAGCGCATTCTGGCAACCAAATCCCATTAGGAGCGCGACCAAACTCTTGTGTATAATGCTCAACCGCAACTTCGAGCTGCGCCCATACAGCTTCGGGGTACATTTTCATCAATGGCAGATAGCCGTGGGTAGCTCCGCAAGTGATGATTTCTAGATTGTTAGTATCTTGAAATTGCTTAAATGCGGTGACAAGATCGCCGCTATATTTTTCCCAAAGTTCGCGAGTTTCGGCAAATTCTTTAACATAGTACTCAGCAAGATATTTGAGATGCCCATGATGTTCATTGCGAATTACCTCAAGCTCAACCAGTTGTTGTAATTGAGCGAGATGCTGGTCATAACGCTCTTGTAACAAAGGATCGCGCAACATTGACACCAATGGTGGTGTCATACTCATGGTCATCTTAAAGTCAATGCCGTCTCGCCTAAGCCCCTCATAAACTTTAATTAGGGGAATATACGTCTCGGTGATCGCCTCATATAGCCATTCTTCCTCAAGTACATAGTCGCTTTCAGGGTGACGCACATAGGGGAGGTGAGCGTGTAAGACCAGCGCGAGATATCCAATGCTCATAGATCTTTTTTCCTAATCTTTTTCTAAAAATTCTTTTAAATTAGCTAATAACGCTTGATATATCAAAAGTCGCTATATTCAAATGTGATTTCGTCTTTATAAGGCATTTTGAATGTAATTTTAAGCTATTGGTGTACATAGTGTGATTGTCTATACCTATTTAGTCGTATATTCGCTTAGACTATTCGTCCTTGGATTTTGAGAATAAGTAATCTATGGGCAAAAAACAAAATTCTTCTTTTTGGGTGTTTTAGCGCAATGTAGCGCACTCTACAGTAATCTTATTAATCCTATCGAGCTTATTGAGCAGAAGTCTTGATTCCTCAGGAAGCAACCATTAGGTATATACCTAGGTATAAAGTGACCTAGCGATCGCCAATTTGTAAATTATTTTAGTTAATTGTTAAAAAAAGATTACATACTTTCTGATCATGATTTATGCTGTATCACCTAGCAATCAAGAGCAAAATCGAGCAATCACGAGTTTAGGCATGAAAATAACTACGCTGTCACCCATTACTATCCTTGGGAATCATCGTTAGCTTAATATCGAAAAATGAGTAAAATCGCCTTGTAGAGTCAGAAATTTGGTTTGCTGAAAGTTGATTTTTAGGGTAAAAACTATCTTTAGGCATACGAGTCCAAAATTATGATTTTCCCAGATTTTGCAAGATTACTTTACCAAATTGGTTCTTGACAAAATATCCGTTAATGTGCGTTAAAGAAAATAAAGTTAGTAGATGCACACAACGTAATTTTGTTCTGTTCACCTTGAACTTGTTTGGAAGAAAAGATTGAGGTAACTTAATTACTGTAATTGCTCCTTACCGAATTGATAGCTTAGGGTTCCCGCTTAAGCTAAGGCAAACAATTCGTCATGTTCTCACACAGGATCTATGTAGGAGCGAAGTTAGTTTTAGAGGAGCCAGTTTTTTGAAAAAGATATCTTCCAAAGACGGGGATCTGACGACCAATGTTTCCCTGACATTGACCGAAAAAGTGTCCTCTTTGAAAGTCCGCCGCTTGCTTGCAGTTTTAGGTTTTGCCATTTCGGCGGGAACTGTGGGGGTGTTGATTAGCCAGCAATCTGCAAGTAACAGTCTTAAAGCTACACCAGTCGCTACATCGCCTCGCACCTTGTCGGATGTGATGTCTCAGAACCAAGATCGCAAATATGAAATGGCGCGAGTTGCGATCGCATCAGGTGCATGGGACGTTGCCCAAGGCGTGATTGTCCATGAGGTTCGCGAAGATGAAACTCTATGGAAATTAACTCAAGTTTATCAAGTTGATGCCGCCGCGATCGCTGCATCCAACAACATCAGCGCCAATACTGAATTACAGCCTGGAACGAAGCTAGTGATTCCGCCTGTGAATGGTTTAGTCCATAAGGTCAAGTCTGGTGACACTTTAGAGGCTATTTCCAGCTATTACAACGTCCCCAAGAATGAAATTATCAAGTTTACATCCTTGGCTTCTGGGGACTTTTTGGCAATCGACCAACCTTTAGTGATTCCAGGCAATGTTGCCACACTGATGCAGGTCAAAGAAGCTCATGTTAAGCGCCAGTTACTTGCTGAAAAAGAGCGTCTAGTCCAGCGTTTACAAGAATTAGAGAGCAAAAAAGCAAAGGCGGCTTTGGCTAGTACTGGGGCAAACAATGGCGCTTCCAAGCCAAACGCAGTCAATGCGAATAATGAAAATGCGATCGCTAAGCAGCCTAAATTTGTAGCTTATCGCGTGCAGAATGGTGACACCATCGAGACGATCGCTCGTCGCAATGGTCTATCGCAAAAGGCAATTATTGAAGCAAATAAACTCGAAAACCCCCAATGGTTAGAGTTAAATCAAGAACTGAAGCTTCCTCAAGAGCGCAATTTGCCGACTGTTCAAACAGTGGCTTCTTACAACGAAAAGCCATTGAAGGAAATTTCATCGCCGATCGCTGATTTATCAACCTCTTCGACAAGTAATTCGGCTAATGGTGCTAATAATGTCGCTAAGTCATCCGTAGCGGCTCCTACGACAAGTACTTCTCCTAAAGAAGCTGGACAGGCTACACAGATCAGGGTAGTTGCGGCAACTCCAATGGTTTTGCCTAACGTTGCGATCGCCAATAGTAGCAATAATTCGGCAACCAGCAGCCTACAGGTAGCTAATCCTGTGGTCAAGGTGGCGGCGGCTAATCAGTCTTCTCCTTGGGATGGGCTGGTGCAGTTAAGTGGCAATCAACTAGGCGGAAATCAACTAAACGCTAGTCGTTTACCCAGTGCGCCTGTTCAAGAACAGTCATCTAGCTCACAGCTAAAACCTACAGCGATCCAACCCAATTTACCTGTAGCCAATGAACCAGCGCTGAAAATCGCTGTTGCACTTTTCCCATTTACACCCGATCAACTATTTAGCGATCTCGGTGGCAATGCCAAGAAGAATTCCGCAATATCTTCTAGTTCCATCAATTTACCTGCTAGATCGATCTCAGCCCCTGTGATTCCTGCGGCGACATCTGCTGAACAATACAGTACCAATCGCACAACTCCGATTGAAGGTAATTCGTCTCAGCCAGTTGCTGAACCCAGAATTCAATTTGCAACTAAAGTCGCAAAGGTATTCTCGATTCCACAGATGCCTGCTGCTTTGGTGTCGGAGCAACGGGTTAGCTTACAGAGCGCTCCTGTGGAAATACCGAATCAACCTGTATCTGAACCCCGCACTGTAGAAAGTGCGAAACCCTCGCCAGTAGCTGCCATATCTGCACCAAGCATTCCTGCAAATCGGGCGATCGATCAAGCTAGCAATTCAACTTCGCAGCCTGTATCTGCGGTGTCCCAGCCAGCCTCTGAGCCAAATGTGCAGATTCCCGCAAGACTTGCTACCAGTCTTGCACCCAAAGTCCCTGCATTAGAATCCGTGGAACAGCAAGCAGGAACTACTAGCAAGCCAAATCAAGTGGCTTTAATGCCCGATTCTGAGACAAGAATGGCTTCTCTTGAGGTTAAGCGTTTGGAATCAGAAGTTGATCAACTTAGCGCCAAACTTCGCGACGCGGAAATCAAAGAAGCGGCTCGTAAAGCTGAAGAAGCCCGTAAGTTAGAAGCAGCCAAGATTGCATCAGCTAACTTAAATGCTTCTCCCAACCCTGATCGCAGTTTTGATGCTAGTCGTAGCGCGATCGCAAATCCTGGCGATCGCTCAGGTGTCGCACCACAATTGCCGAATTTGACAGCAAGTGCTTATCTGCCTGATGTCCAAGATTACGGGCTGTCAACTGGTTTCATTTGGCCAGCCGATGGTGTGTTCACTTCTGGGTTTGGTTGGCGCTGGGGTAAAATCCACGCAGGGATTGACATTGCTGCTGCTATTGGTACACCAATTTTAGCGGCGGCTTCGGGGACTGTTGAATATGCGGCTTGGAATGACGGTGGTTATGGCAACATGATCGATATTCGTCATGCTGATGGCACAATTACCCGATATGCTCACATGAATGAGCTATATGTCAAAGAAGGTCAAACCGTGAACCAAGGTCAAACCATTGGCGCGATGGGAAGTACTGGATTTAGTACAGGTTCCCACCTCCACTTTGAGATTCGTCCTAATGGTGGTAGTGCGATCGATCCGATGACATTTTTAGCTAACGCTAAGTAAATAGATTGCTTTTGTAAAGCTGTAGCAGGTAAATCTGTAACGGATTTCGATTGATTATGACAAAAAGTAGGGGCAATTCATGAATTGCCCCTACTTTTTTTAACTTTTTGTACAGTAATCGTTTCAAAAATGCTACAGATAAGCAAAGTACCGCACACAGAGTTATCAACAGGCTTTGCTTATCTGAGTTCTTAAAGGCGAAAGTAATGCTAAAGTTAAGATAGTAAAAAATTCTTCATACAAAACGGGAAACGTTGATGGCAACGGACTTAGAGGGCTTAAAAGCTCAATTGCAATCTCTGGCAGAACTCGCAGCAAAATCAGTTGGAGATGTGCAAACACCTGAAGAATTAGAGCAGCTAAGGGTTGAGTACTTAGGAAAGAAAGGTACTCTCTCTCAAATTCTCGGTGCAATGGGTAAACTATCGGCGGAAGAGCGTCCTCAAATTGGTGCGATCGCTAATCAAGTTAAGCAAGCATTGCAAACCCAACTAGAAGATCGTAAAGTTGCGCTTCAGCAAACTCTGATTAGTAAGCAATTGGAATCAGAGACGCTTGATGTGACCATGCCTGGGGTTTTGCATTCTTATCAAGGACGAATGCACCCGATCCAAAGCACAATTGATCGAATGCTCGATATTTTGGTGGGATTAGGTTTCACCGTGGCTCAAGGTCCTGAAATTGAGACGGATTATTACAACTTTGAGGCGCTGAATACCCCTGCTGATCATCCTGCCCGCGACATGGCGGATACCTTGTATTTGAGTGATGGTAAGCTATTGCGATCGCAGACTTCCTCAGTCCAAATTCGGTACATGGAAGAAAATGAGCCACCATTACGAATTGCTTGTCCAGGGCGGGTTTATCGCAAAGATGATATTGATGCTACCCATTCACCAATTTTCCATCAGATCGAATTGTTAGCCGTTGAAGAAGGTTTAACCTTCGGGGATCTCAAGGGAACTGTAAAAACCTTTGTCGAAGAATTATTAGGTGAATGTCCAATTCGCTTCCGTCCCAGTTACTTCCCCTTCACAGAGCCATCGGCGGAAGTCGATGTGATGTGGAATGGAAGATGGTTAGAGCTGGGCGGCTGCGGTATGGTTGACCCCAATGTATTCAAGGCAGTTGGCTATGATCCTGAACTGGTGACAGGCTTTGCTTGGGGCTTTGGGGTTGATCGGGTTGCCATGGTTTTACATAAAGTTGACGATATTCGCCGTTTATTTACCAGTGACTTGCGTTTCTTACGGCAATTTTAATATTAGAGATGGATTCTTTTAAATCGTTATGCCCCATATCTTTGCATTGCTCAGCAACTTGCTCAAGTCAACTAATTTTTGGAAACAAAATTATGTTTTCTTGAGGGAGTTCAAGTATTTTTGGGGTATAGCGCTTTGTGCAGTTATTTTTTCCTTTTTAGCTGCGATTTTTGAGGGAGCCACCATAGCAATTATCAATTCTTTTTTGCAGGCTCTTACCAATCCAGAAAAACCAGTCGTCAATACAGGACTTATTTGGATCGATGAATGGGTATTTGGCGCAAAAGCCAGCGCCGAGGATCATCTTGCAAGTCTTGGAATTTTAGTGATTTTGTTATCTTGGCTGCGATCGCTATTTTCGTATTTGGGACCAATGTATGCCAAGCTGACCGATGCATTTTTTGCAGATAGAATGCGAAAGTCGATGTTTGAGCAGTTGATTAGCCTAAGTCTGAGTTATTATTCACAGACACGATCAGGGGATTTGATCAATTGCTTGAATAATGAGATTGCCACAATCCAGAGGGGGTTCGGTGCTGTATCAGCTTTTATGATTAGAGGTTCAACCCTTTTAGTCTATATTGTTGCGATGTTTTTGATATCTTGGCAACTATCAATCACTTCTTTAATCCTTTTTGGGATGCTATCGGTGATGATATCTAGTTTTATAGTTAGAGTCAGAGAAGCTAGTTTTCCCGTATCTCAGGCTGGGGCTGACTTCACATCTTCAGGAATTGAATTAATTAGCGCAATGCGAACAATTCAGACCTCCTGTACGGAAAATTTTGAAAGATATCGATTTTATGCTGTTTCTGAAAGAGTAAAAGCTGCATTATTCCGATTGAACAAAGCTGTTGATCTAATTCGTCCTCTTGCTGAAGCAATTTCTGTAACGATTGTAATCTCTGTAATTATTTTGGGATTTGATTTTTTGGTGGCGAGTGGCAGCTTGCGACCATCTTCGCTACTTACCTTTATGTTCGTTCTATTTAGAATGATGCCATTGGTTGAGCAGGTAAATGGATTGAGGGTGGAATTAGGAAGTTATGGCGGTTCAATTGATAAAATCAAACAAATACTCAAAACAGAAGATAAAGTCTATCTCAAAAACGGTAATGTGGAATTTGAGAAACTGCAATATTCAATTGAGTTTATTAATGTAAGTTTTAGTTATACAGAGCAGCAGACGATCCTACAGGATATTAATTTATCCATCAAATGTGGAGAAACCACGGCTTTAGTCGGCACATCAGGGGCAGGGAAAACAACTTTAGCCGATTTAATTCCCAGACTTTATGATCCTACCCAAGGCATGATTTTAGTCGATGGAATCGATATGCGGAATCTGGATATCGATTCTTTACGACGAAAAATGGCGATCGTCAGTCAAGACACATTTATTTTTAATGCTTCTGTGCGTGACAATATCACCTATGGTTTAGAAAATATAGAAGAAGATCGTTTAAGATTAGTTGCTCTTCAAGCTAATGCCCTTGAATTCATCTTAGAAATGCCAGAGGGATTTGAAACAAAACTAGGCGATCGCGGTGTACGTTTATCAGGTGGACAGCGCCAAAGGATCGCGATCGCGCGTGCGATATTACGCAATCCTGATATTTTGATCTTAGATGAGGCAACTAGCGCCCTTGATTCTGTAACGGAGCGATTGATTCAAGAATCATTAGAAGAATTAGCTAAGGGATGTACAGTGATTGCGATCGCCCATCGTCTTTCTACGATAGTTAGCGCCAACAAAATTGTTGTACTGGAGAAAGGAAGAATCATGGAGCAAGGCTCGTATCAGGAATTAATTGATCAAAGGGGAGCTTTATGGAAATATCATCAAGTGCAAAATTCGGAGATGACGAATTAAATTGTTTAAGGAATAAACGGGATAAATTGTCGCAGTAGCTTGCGTAGCCTTAATAACTCCACAACTTCGCGAACTTTGGGAGACACTAAATCTTCAGGGGGAATGGAATCAAGCGATCGCAGTTTCTCCATCAATTCCACATATTCGGTGGCGGTTAATAGTTTGCCATCAATGGGCGATCGCGCATCGGTATATATTTCGGCGCGTAAAACCTCTTCGGGAATATCTTGATCTAGGGATAAAGTTTTATTGGGAGCAGCAAATAATGCACTCGGAGCGAGAGATATTGTTGCTAAAGGTAAACAGAAAAATATGGCGATCGCGTTAGCCTTAACTTTAGCGTCCCAATCGGTTCGGTACATCATCACAGCCTCCTGAGATAGTTTTGCGAGATTTTTTACCGCACCAAGCACATAAATATTGGCGGGTTTCTTCGGACATATCGATCGCTTTGCTAAAGTCAGCATCTTCTACTACTGCGCCCGTATATTCCCCAGTCTCAAAATTGGGAAGATGATTGCGATCGCGAGGTGTGGCTGTTTCTAGCTTGCCATAAAACAGCTTGACTCGACTGAGATCCGTACCGCGTAAATTGGCTCTAACTAAAATTGCTCCGCCAAAATTAGCTCCTGTGAGATCGCAATTTTGAAAATTTGATTTAATTAAATTTGCCCCACTGAGATCAGCATTTCGCAAATCCGTATCACAAATATCGCGCCCCGCTAGCATCATGCCCACATTCACCACCCGCACCCCATTAGCCAGATCAACCACATAACCACCAGTACCATCCAAAATCGGACGACCTAGTAATCCATCCCGTTTCAGTGGAGTTAAAAGATTCGCACTAGATAAAAAACGGATGATTTTAGCGCGTCCATCGGCATCACAACCACCGAGTAGAGCCGCAGTTCTGGCTTGAGCGATCGCTCTCTCTAGGGGCCAGTCTTCCAATTGTCCTTGGGGATCGAGAACCAAATCAGAAATCCCTTGAAAATAAGAATCTATGGTTTGCTGTTGGGTAATTACATTTTGTTGACCTGTCAAACTTTCGGAAATTTGATTTTGTCGCCATGCTACCCATACGGCTAAAACTGCGATTAAAATTTGTCCCACTGCGCCCAAAGCTTCCCATTTGAGGCTATCAAACCACTGGCTAAAAACAGCATCAAATTTGGTAACATGCGCCGTGATTAACAATGTCATTCCCGCCAAAACAGAAGATAGGGTAATATCCCACCGCTTGCCCAATGGCGAATTGGCGATCGCGCTCACAAATGGCGGCAGCAAAATTGGCAAAATAATCGCAAAGATCACGCCAATACTGATGTAGACCAATTCATCTCGTTCCAAATACATCGCGGCGATCGCTACCAGTGAAGCGATCGTGGCGATGCTCAGAAAAAATGCTTTAAGTCGATAATTTGGTAAAGCCAAATGAACCTCTAAATTATTGGCTGAGTTCAAAAACTATAACGAAATTTTAATATAATAAGTACCAACATAATTCTTAATTCTACGCAAGATGCGACAAATCCCCAGCCCCGATGTTATTGCTCCGCATCAAAAAGTGAGTGTCATTGCCCCCAGTGGTGCATTGCGAGAAAAAGAACGCTTTGAGCAAGGCTGCAAAATATGGCGCGATCGCGGTTATGAATTGATCATACCTGATGATCTCAGCCAACCTTGGGGCTATCTCGCAGGAACCGATGAGCAGCGCTGTCAGCAGTTAATTGACGCATGGAATGATCCCAAATCCGTGGCGATCGCCTGTGCGCGGGGTGGTTATGGCTCAACACGCTTATTAGAAAAACTAGATTGGTCACAACTAAGCGATCGCCCCAAATGGCTAATTGGCTTCTCGGATATCACCGCTTTACTATGGGGATTTGCCAAATATAAAAATATTGGGGGTTTACATGCACCTGTGCTGACGACATTAGGTGCTGAACCAGAGCGATCGCAACAGCAGTTATTTGACTGGCTAGAGGGGAAAGTTAATCAGATTAGTTTAGCTGGAGAAGGTTGGGGAAATGGAAAGGCTACAGGGCTTCTCTTACCCGCAAATTTGACTCTTGCTACACACATTATCGGAACTTCCATTTGTCCCGATCTGGAAAATGTGATTTTAGCGATCGAAGATGTTGCCGAACCACCTTACAAAGTTGATCGGATGCTAACCCATTGGCGCTGGTCTGGACATTTACAAAAAATTAAAGGGATTGCGATCGGGCGGTTCAGCCAATCGGAAGTATCAACGCCTAGTTTCACGATGACGGAAGTTTGGCGCGATCGCCTATCGGATTTGGGAATTCCTGTGGTGATGAATTTACCTTTTGGGCATGATGGAGAGAATGCGCCCTTACCTGTTGGTTGTAATGCCGAAATTGATGCTGTACAAGGAATTTTGAGTTATAGCAGAGATTAAGATCTAAAATTCATGCTAAAATCAAATCAACGTATCTCTCAGAGCTACTATGCAAACCACCGAAGCCCCGACTGTTTCTATTCTTCCATTTATCGCCGCAAAATCAATTGACCGCCCCGACCATAAACAGCTACCTGAATCAGACGGAACCTTTGTGAAAAATTTTCAGGAACACCCACAAAGTATTGTTTTAACAAGCTCGATCGCCCCTGTCTTAGAGAAATTACATCCTGACGGACGCTACTGCATTGGTCAAGATAGCGGTATCTATTGGCGACTAATCGAACCACCCGAAAAAGGAGCCGAAGCCCCCGATTGGTTTTATGTACCTGACGTATCGCCGCTTCTAGATGGTGAATATCGCCGTTCCTATGTGATGTGGAAGGAATTTGTTGCGCCATTGATTGCGATCGAATTTGTGTCTGGCAGTGGCAAAGAAGAAAGAGATGCCACACCGCCTAGTGAAACCGAAAAAGCAGGTAAATTCTGGGTATATGAACAAGCAATTCGTATTCCTTTTTATGCCATTTTTGATGCATGGAAAGATAGCCTTGAGCTATATCACTTAATTGATGGTCACTATACTAAGATGCAGCCTAATGAGCGTGGTCATTATCTCATCCCGCCGATGGGTGTGGAATTGGGGCTGAGATTAGAGAACGGTGTATCTTGGTTGCGCTGGTGGGATGATGTCGGAAATTTGTTGCTGACGGGTGACGAGAGGGCAGTGGAAGCTGAACAAAAACAAGTGGAAGCTGAGCAAAAACAGGTGCAAGCTGAGCAAAAACAGGTGCAAGCTGAGGCGATCGCTAATGAAGAACGTCTGGCTAAACAACTGGCGGAAGAGATCGCTGAGCAGGAGCGTCAACAAAAACTACAGGAACGTCAACAAAAACTACAGGAACGTCAGCAAAAAGAGAAACTAGCTAACTATCTCAGATCGATGGGGATCGATCCTGATGAAATTTGATTATGTAAAAGGTTTTGAATATTGAAGGTTTTGAGAAAGACTTTTTCTACAACATCGCTAAGACATATTCGACCAAATTGGAATTAGGTCAAGACTATGCTTTGAGCGATCGCGTGATTGCCTTGACAATTACTGATTTTGAGATGTTTCCAGAAATAAATCAATTAATCTCGCGGTTCATTCTCAAAGAAAAAGACTTTTTGATTGACTATCCTATTTATGACATCGAGTTGGTATTTGTTGAATTACCGAAGTTTCATAAAGAAGTAAATAATTTACAAACATTAGCTGATAAGTGGTTGTATTTCCTCAAATGTGCCAGACAGTTAGATGTTGTGCCTGAAAGTATGAATCTTGTCCCTGAGATCAAAAAAGCCTTTGAGGTGGCGAATGAAGTAAATCTCACGCCTGAACAGATTGAGGATATGGAAATGCAGGAGATGTTTATTCACGATCAACGGAATGCGATTAAGAAGGCTCTAAATCAGGGTCGGCAAGAAGGGCGGCATGAGGGGTGCGACCTCAATATAATACAGTTATTAGGCAGCAACAGGAAACCCATACTGATCGAGCTTGTTCCAAAATTGCTCCCAACGAGTTGAAGTTAAAACTAAAGCTCTTAAACTTAAAATTATAC
>JBILGV010000179.1:0-3766 GCA_044350865.1 Pseudanabaena sp.
CTGGACGATGCTGTTTTTGTTTTCATATCCATATCTCGTTTTATCACTTCCTTCGACTAGAACTGCTATCTATCATACATTCCATCCTCATTTATTCCTCCCATTTCACTTTTAATTACACCCGATGCGATCAAAGCTCTTAGCACTTTATTAACCGATTCAGTAGTTGTAAAAACCTGAGCTACATCCGCATCTAATAAGACTGTTAACTTTTGCGTCTTGTGAGCGACTGCAAATCGATTAGGCTTTGCTTTCTGGTAATCAAAGTGATACTCAGCTAAAAGTTCATCTTCAGGATTCTGTATTTGGTCAGAGGGAGTTTTGTTCATAATCCTCACGTTCTTTGCGAGTAGCTATGCGGGTACTAATGATACGAATACTATTAGATCGCTCTGTGAATGCAGCTAATAGCAATCGATTTCTTTGATTATGATACTTTCAGTCGATCGCTACTGTCTTCGCTTAGTAGTTTTTCGATGTACGACTCTAAATGAACTAGTTTTACTACGCTTAATCGATGTAGTTTTTCTACGATTTCCATCTCTTTTTGCCATTGTTCGACAGAAATAATTTGCGATTCGGCGACTTCGACTGTTACATTTGGGATATTAAACCCTTCAAGACTATAACCATCTTGTTGTAATTCTGTCATGGGGTAATGCTCGACAACAGTAGCAACAGAGCCACGCATGAGTTTATACGCTGGTATATCTTGCAATAGGACAACTTCAGAAAATAAAGGAAATTTTGGTTTCATATATTTATTCACGATCGCTTGAACGTTTAGGAACTAAGGTAACAAACTTTGCTTGTTGATTTGTCAGCATCCAGATGGTAGTCACTTCAAGTTCTACTCCATTAACTCCTTTTAGGGTTGCATCAATTCTATACTTACTCCCGTAGATCGTTGTTTCGACAAATTTGGCAGGTTGTGTCAAAATTTGCGCTCTCAGGTCAATTTCTAGCTGTTGCCAATTTTCTAATGTGTAACCAGCTTTCTGAAGAAATTGTGATTTGTCATCTTTAGGCAAAAGCACCAAGAGATATTTTGTCAATTTTTCTTCGGCGATCGCTGCGTTTGTAGGCAGAAGCATAACTTGGTTTCGCAAACTATTACTGATTATAGCTTTTGGTAATTAAACTGTGATAGCGCCTAATGCGATCACTCAGTAAAAAGTATATTTTCATGAAATCACTAAATTTAAAATATTCCAAGACAAAAGCCCACCCTTGAGAGTGAGCTTTTGAGATAATCGTTTCGCCAAGAGGGGAGGTTTGCACCCGCGACCTTAAGGCATCTATGTGTAACTATTGTAGTATAAAATTTCTACAGAAATCCGTATTTTTTAAAGAAATTCAAGAATCATTGTTGCAATGCTTTTCTCCCATGAACATCTGTCCAATATTCCCCATATAATTTCAGAGCCGCGTTTTGCCACCTATCTTCGATATTGCGGTAATGACAGGACAAAAGCTCTCAATCTTTATCAATGGAATTTACAGTTATCCTCTGCTTTTATTATTCCACTACATATCTTGGAGGTTAGTATCCGTAATGCAGTTGTTGAAGCGTTGGAAGATGTTCATACATCAACTTGGCCGTGGAATCAAGGTTTCATAATTAGCTTGCCTGATCAACCATCTGGCTATAGTCCTAGAAGAAATCTTATGGAAGTGGCGCGAAGACAAACTACAATGGGAAAAGTTGTTGCTGACCTGAATTTCGTGTTTTGGGAGAAGATGTTTACGTCTCGTCATGATTCACGGGTTTGGAATACTCATATAAAATCCTTGTTCCCGAATGCCCCGATTATAATGACTGTTAAACAGATAAGGGCTTGTATTCATGACGATATTCGTGAAATACGGGAATTAAGGAATAGAATTGCTCATCATGAGCCAATATTTTCGCGTAGTGTAAGGGATGATTATAATAATATTCTTAAAATTATTTTTTGGCGAAACAAAGTTACATCTGAGTGGATGGATGGCTTTCAAACAGTAACAAAATTGATAGCAGAGAACCCAATCAGCTAGATCGCACCCTAATGCTCGCTTCTAACGGTTCTTTCTTTAGCCTTCTTTATTCTTGCCAATCTTCAAGTTTTAATCCTTCAACACGCTCAAATTCTCTAGTGTTGTGGGTTACAAGTATAAGATCATTCGCTAAAGCGATCGCCGCAATCTGTAAATCATAGCTTCCAATCGGAGTTCCTAGCTTTTGTAATTTGGTGCGTATTTGTCCGCAAATTAGGGCTAGGGTTCTCTTTCTAACGGGTTTCCTTGCCATGCTCCAAATGTACTCAGAAATCACTGTGACCATTGGCGCTTTTGAGTCTTCTGGACGATTTGATACACCAATAAAATATCTAGTTTTTCTCCTGAATGTTCGGGAAGTTGAATTTGGAGTATGCCTTTTTCATCAACTTGGGCTGTTGTTTGGATTGTTTGCATTGTCTTACATCCTAATATAATTGTTAAGTAAAAAGTATGTTTTTATGAAATGAGTGAAAATTTGTTACCTATTCTCTATGCGATCGCACCTTCAGACTTTCTGCCTCTGAGAAATTTGGATGAGTAATCGCAGTGCTTCGTTAACTGAGTCGCTTGTGGGAAATGCTTGAGCAACATCAGGATCGAGCAAGACTCCATTTGTTCCTGTTTTGTAGCGCTCAACATATTTGCCTCTAACGCCACCTTTCATCTTGCTAAAGTCATATTCAGTGTGTCCTTCGTCCTCTAATTCATGATTATTCTCCATCTGCATAAAATCTCCGCGAACTTGAGCATTTAGTTGCTGTCGAAGTTCGGCTAAAAGGTTTTTACTTGTGATTTTCTGTAAAAATTCTTTGATTTCAATAACTTCAGATGAAATCTTACGAAATAAGATTCGACCACTTACTGCCTCAAAAATTTCTTCAGAATTCGTCACTTTGTTGAAATGCCGTACCTTTTTGCTATTAACATATTTCCCACTCAATTCATCAACTTTACCCCTCTCATAATCAAGCTCCATTGACCCATTGAAAGAATCTTGACCAATTGCCTTACCTTTATGATCATATGAAAAAGAAAACTTAGAATATTTATGGTCACACTCTGTTAAAGAAGCATTGGTGGAATACTCAGTCCCCATACGAACTGACTTTAACCAATTAGATGGATCAGATTTATTTTCCTCATAAATTTCTATCGTTATACAAATTCCAGTCCAGTATTGCTCAATTTGCATTAACTCTAAACGTAACGGTTCAAAGTATGGATTACTTGCAATTCCTATCCATGTTCCAGATAAATTTGGAATTTTATCGAGTAGGTTGACTTTCCAAAGAAATCGATCATAAATCCAAGAAACCGTAGCAAATACAAATGCTATAACCGAGGAGTATGACAAAAATTCAATTAAAGCTACCCAAGTAAAACTATCAGTCTTATATAGATAAATTAAAAGAGCTATTACAAAAGTAAAAAGCACAATCCAATTACGAATAGTTGAACGAATAGCTCTGTTGCTTACTTCATAAGAATGCATTTTGTTCATAATTTAACTAATTCAGAAAATTAATTTACTATCTAAACCTAAGTTGATTGATTTTTAAGTAAAGCATCTTTGCCACCAATTACTTTTTATACTTGGAAATGGGTGTAATTAAAAGTGAAAGTTCCGCTCAAGAAGAAATGGAAGAAAGATTAAGCCAATAAGCATCCCAATCTTGATTAGTACGGCAGATCCTAAGAGCAAGCATAGCCTTAGCATTTTCAATCG
>JBILGV010000048.1:0-34680 GCA_044350865.1 Pseudanabaena sp.
GGGCATACGGGCGAAGTCCATACCCTTGATTTTAGTAAAGATGATCATTGGTTGGCGAGTGGCAGTGCTGATAAAACAATCAGGATTTGGAGCTTAAAAGACAAGCGATCGCCTCAAGTTCTATCAAATCATGAAAAAGGCGTATCATCTGTGGAGTTTAGTCCTGATCAAAAACTGCTCGTCTCTGGTAGTCTCGATGGTAAAGTCAAAATCTGGAAGTTAGGGAAGTGATGAAAAGAATGATTGCAAGCGATCGCATTTATCATTGTGCTGGGGTAGGTGCGATCGCTGGTGGTGGCATCAAGACCTATGTTGATGGCTTGTATGCAGTCATTCAAGATGCTTTTGGATCGGAAATTATTAGTGATCCTAGTGACTATGATCAGACTTCTTTTAAGTTACTGCATATTCATGAACCGAATGCACTTATAAAGATTACTAATCAATGTCCAGTGGTATTCACCGCCCATAATCACGATGTTTATTGCGCCAGTGGTACAAAATATCTCAAAAGTACTCAATCTAGCTGCGATCGCCTTTTAAATCCTTGGGGCTGTACATGGGGGCATATGGTCGATGGCTGTGGCAGTCGCCGCCCTCAGGAAATCATCAAAAAAATCCATCGCGCCACTACGCAATTAACGACGCTGAAAAAGCTGAGTATTCTGACGATCGCCAATAGTGACTATGTGCGATCGCAGTTAATTATGAATGGACTGCCAGAATCACAGGTAGTCACCTTACGCTGTGGCATTGCCTCTCCTCCCACGACCCATGCACCGCTAGAGCAATCTATCCATTCGCAACAGCGGATATTTTTTGCAGGGAGAATTGTCCCAGACAAGGGACTAGATTGGTTATTGCGAACAATGCCTCTTTTGGATTCGCGTATTCATCTTGATATTGCGGGAGAAGGTTGGGCGATGCCACAGGTACGCCAGTTAGCAAAGGATTTACAAATCAGCGATCGCTTAACTTGGCATGGTTGGTGTCAGGGAGAGAAGTTAGAAAATCTCTATCGCCAAAGTTTTGCGGTGATTTTCCCCAGTGTTTGGCCAGAACCTGCGGGGCTGGTGACTTTGGAGGCTTATGCTAGATTTCGGGCGGTGGTAGCAAGTGCGGCGGGTGGTATTCCTGAACATATTCAAGATGGCAAGACGGGAATTTTAGTACCCACTAATGATGTTGAACAATTAGCCGCCGCCATCACCAATTTATCGACTAATTTCGAGCAAGCGCATGCGATCGGGATCGCGGGTAACGCACTGTTTCATGAAGAATTTACCCTTGCCATTCATGCTCAGAAATTACAGAAAATTTACGATTTAGCGATCGCTAACTGGGTGATCGCCCATTAAAAAAGCATTGAAGAAATTTTTTTCTGTTGTCAAAATCACTATTGGTTATGCTCAGGAATCTCTATCTCTCTCAAAAATTTAGCACTATCTTCAGGCATCGCCGTATTAATATACATCCCACTACCTAGCTCAAATCCCGCCGCCTTAGAGACACGCGGCACGATCGCTAGATACCAATGGAAGTAATCGGATTGCTTCTCATCAGTCGGGATTGAGCGAATTGTGTAATTGTAAGCAGGATTATTTAAACCATAAAACAGCTTTGATAGAACAGTTTTGAGGTTATAGGCGAGATCTTCTAACTCAGGTTCAGTAATATCTCCAAAACAAGAACTATGACGGCGAGGAAATATCCACATATGAAATGGGGAAAGCGCGGCATAGGGCATAAAAGCCACAAAATGTTCCGTTTCTAGAACAATACGTTCTTGTGCTTTTAGTTCATCATTAAGGGTATAGCAAAATAAACAGGCTCCATTATCATCAAAATAATTAATTGCCTCAATCATCCGATAGCGAATTTGTGAAGGAACAACGGGAGTGGCGGTAATTTGAGAATGCGGATGTTCTAATGATGTACCTGCACTTTCACCATGATTTTTAAAGATGATTACACTCTCAATACGCTTATCTTGGCTAATCACGTTATAGCGCTGACGATAGGCTTGGAGAATATTAATCACATCACCGATTTCCATTAAAGCGATCGTGACATTATGAGCTGGATGTTCGATGATAACCTCGTGATAGCCCACACCTGTAATTGAGCGATGAATTCCCTCACTATGGCGAATGCGATCGCCAATCGGTGAGAGGGCTGGATATTTATTGGGAATAATCCTAACCCGCCACCCTTGCTCATTTTCAATCCGCAAATATTCTGTTTCCGATAGATTCTCATTCCCTTTACAAAATGGACAATTATGCTTATAAATCGGTAAATCTGGCGGAATTTCATCTAGCGATCGGGCAAATTCATGGGGACGCTTAGCTCTCTCTGTCGCAAAGATCACCCAATCTTTCGTAATTACGTTCTGGCGTAGATGGGACATTGAGGTTTACTGGTTATTCAAGAAAAAACTCGATCGCCTAAATCACATCGCTTAAATCACGCGGTCATTACCACCATCAATCGGCACTTGCGCCGCAGTCGTACAGGCAAACAAAGCCCCACACATCTCAGCAGCAAGCTCTGCAACATGGCGACTAGTAACTTCCACTTTGAGCAAGTTGTTGGTTTTATACTCCTCAACCGTCAATCCATAATGCTGAGCGCGAGATGTCAATACTTCCTCAGTCCAGATCCCTGTATCAAAGACAGCGTTGGGATGCAAAGTATTAATCCGAATGCGATCGCTACTCCATTCTAACGCTGCTACCCGCATTAATTGCGTGAGGGCTGCCTTTGATGCTGAATAAGCCGCCAACCCAGGACCTGGAGCAGGAACATTTTTAGAACCGATCGCTACGACTCGACCGCCATTGGACGCAAGTTTTAGCAATGGATAGCATTCACGCATCAGGATTAAATTTGCATCAAGATTGATCTGCATCACCTTTTGCCATGTGGCAGTATCGAGATTTTCAATGCGACATCCAGAGGGGAAAATTCCTGCATTGAGAACGAGAATATCTAAGCCACCAAAAGCTTTTACAGCTTTGTCGATCGCCTTGGCGATCGCAGTTTCATCACTGACATCACAGGTTACACCGACAAAATCAGGACGATCGTACAACTTCTCAATTTCGGGATTAATATCTAAACCAACTACTGCCGCACCACGTTTTAATAATGAGTCTACACAAGCTTTACCAATGCCTGAAGCCGCACCTGTGACTAAAGCAATTTCACCTGTAAAAGCAGGAGAAGAACCTCCTTTTTTGAGTTTGGCTTGTTCCAGTTCCCAATATTCCACCGCAAAAATATCGCTGGCGGGTAAGGCTTGATAACCGCCTAAAAGTTGCGATCGCTGAATAATCTCAATGGTATGTTCGTAAATATCAGCAACAATTGCAGCATCTTTTGCCGATTTGCCAATGGTGACTAAACCTAACTGGCGATCGAGAATTACTCGTGGTGCAGCATCAAGAATGGTGACAGGTTGAATGGAATGGGGAGATTGTTCGGCAAAATAAGCTTGATAGGATTCTGCATAATCTTTCACATCTCTACCGACTTGAGGTAATCGCTTAGTACGGATCACATGATCGGGAGTGGCACAGCCCTGTTGAGAAATAGTTTCCACATCATCTCTTTGGGCGAAGGCTAAGCTTTTGTCATCGGTATGGGAACTGAGAATAACGGGGAATCCTGCGACTTGGGCAACTTCAGCGCGTAATTGCGCTATTTCTAATTTATTTGTTTTCCCCACCTGTGGAATACTTTGTGGAATAACCTGTGGAATACTCCATGCATTCTGTTTTTGCAAATAAACTTCAGCGCGATCGACTAGAGCAATCATTCTTTCATAGGATTCATGAGCAGTTTCGCCAAAGGAGAAAATACCATGATTCATTAACACCATGCCAATCGTGCGATCGCTTTTCTCAGCAGTAAATTTCTCGGCGCAAACTCGCGCTAAATCAAACCCTGGCATCACATAGGGAATAATCACGACATCATCGCCATAGATTTCTTGAATGCGTTCCCATCCATTAGCCGTATTCGTTACTGAGATCACAGCATCAGCATGGGTATGATCGACAAATTTATAAGGTAGGCTGGCATGGAGAATCGTTTCCACCGATGGCGCTGGCGCACTTGCTTTAGTCATCTGCGTTTTCAGTTCATTCACCATTTGTGAATCGGAGAGAACTGAGAGTTTGGCTAATTTCAATAAATGTGCCATGCGGACAGGGGCAAAACCTGCTTCAGCGATGGTTTCTAAATCCCAACCGCTTCCTTTGACATAAAGAATCTCTTCTGATTCACCAACGAGATTTTTCTCGCGTATTTTAACGGAAGTATTGCCACCACCATGTAAAACGAGGGATGGATCGCGCCCCAATAGTCTTGATGTATATACTCTTAAACCTAAGTCGGTTTTATATTCCGCCGCTTCGCGATCGCTCCATAAACTTTTCATTTTAAATCCTCAAATTATGTTGTAAATAAAATACTTTTAAATCAAAAAATTAACGAGTTGAGAAGATAATTAAGATCGCTATTTTTTGGACATCAAATTCTCAAAAGGATGTCGGTTTTTCCAGCGATAGGTATTAAAATCTCGAAAATCAATAGATAGAATTCGCCCATGCCCTAAATGTTCTGAATCAACGATGACTATATTTTTCGTTAAGACTTTCAGTGAGATATTGTTTGTAATTAACCGACAAATCAGAATCACCTTCAGCACAACCAATTAGCCCAGACTCCCTAAGAAGTTGCAAAGGTTTTACGGGGGATTCTTGATGTAATTTTTCGTAATAAAGATTGATCGCTGCTTTCATAATGTCAGACGCGCCTTGATTTGTACGCTGACGAATGTAATTAAACTTACTAGCGTGATCGCGATCGAGCCTTGCATTAACTCTCATATTTTTGCTTGTCATAATCTTGTATGACAACAGTATAGCGTGAACATTGTTATGGAAAAAAGTCCTCACGCGAGGAGGCAAACTCAGACGACAACCCGAAAACCAACGTTGCCGTCCCTAACGACTTCACCGTACCTGCCGCGAACCGCTGAAAGACAATCGATATCGTCGATGCTCCACGAGCCACCACGCAGGGCGCGTCTATTTTGTTCGCCGCCAGTCAGCCACGCAGAGCCATCCGTAGGCGCACCATTATAATTTTCATGCCAGATATCTTCGCACCATTCCCAAACATTGCCATGCATATCATGCAATCCCCAAGAATTTGCTAACTTCTCTCCCACTGGATGAGTTTTATCTTCTGCATTCTCATTGTACCATGCATAGTTCCCTAATTGACTAACATCATCTCCAAAGCAATATTTTTCAGTACTCCCAGCCCGACAAGCGTATTCCCATTGCGCTTCAGTGGGTAGTTTCACTTTTTGACCGATCTTCTTGGATAGTTCTTCACAAAACTTCACCGCATCATGCCAAGAGACATTCTCAACGGGACAATTCTCCTCGCCTTGAAAACTTGATGGATTGGTTCCCATCACTAGCCGATATTGCTTCTGAGTAATTGGATATTTACTCATCTGAAAGGCTTTCAAAGTCACCTGATGTGGATTTTTCTCATTATCATAATCATTACTTCCCATCACAAAACTACCCGCAGGAATATCCACAAACTCTAGATTTAGCTCCCTCAAGAGTAACTGACTGCGTTCTCTGAGTTCCTGTTGTTTTTGCAGGGCAAGTTGTGCTTCCTGTTGACGGCGAAGCTCGGCGGTGGCACGTTCCTGCTCTTCCTTTACCTTTCTTGCTTCCAATATAGGCGAAAGCTCATGCTGCACATAGGTTTGAATATTTCCCAAACAAACTTCAAGAGAAGTCTCAGTATTTGCACTCTTCAACCTGTAGTCAAATTCAACTTCACCATTAGCATTGCGCGAATTTTCCAACGCATCTAACAAGCGATCTTTTTTCAAGTCACTCGCCACCAGAAAATCAAGGATCTTTTGAGACGAGCGATCATTCATTGGCAGATTTCCCGTCTGTTGACTCATCGCCATTTCTGCAATTTGTTTGATTTCATTCATCGCTCCCGACAAATCTTTATCAACCTTCGCCACATTCCCCAGCAAAGTTTGGAAAGAACCTAAGAAACTTTCCATATAGTTCTCGAAATTCAAGGCAATCTTCGTCAATTCCGCCGCTTCAGCTTGCAAACGGTTAATTTTTAATTGGATTTCATAGGCTCTTTTCTGAACGCTCAGTTTTTTGACCATGCTTTCTAAAACATCGCGTTGCGTTTGTTGATCATTAGCGATTTTTTCGAGACTGGCACTCATCAAATCCAACTTTTTCAACATCAAGATTGCCGCATAGCCGATCGCTTTGGCAGTTTCTAAAATTTGGGCTTTTTGAGAAGCCGCAATTTGCAATAAATCATCATCGTTTTCCTGCTGGGCAATGCGTTCAAATTCCAAGCGTTCTTTTTCGACATTGGCAATATCCGCACATTTGCGGGTCACGATCTCGCGGATTTCATCGGCTAGATTTTCAAAAAATTCCTGATATTCACCTTGATGGGTTTGCAAAGTCTCAATCACCGCATCATAATTTTTGACCAGCTTATCCAATTCCACAAAGCGATCTTCAAACTTGAGTTCTTGCTTAACAATCTTTTTAACGATTTTTTTGCTAAAAAAACCTGCTTTCTCTTCAAAACTCTGCTCACGCTCGATATATCCCCGTTGCAAATTTTGACTGCCGCTTCTAATTTGAGCTTGCAGGCTGTCAAGTTTACCGCCGCCCAATACTGGCAAGGAATAAGTCTGTTGATAAATTTTAATCTGGCGCTTGCGATCGCGATCGCTGTTATTGCTCATATTTTAAACTACGCATGAATTACTAATATTTTAATCATTCAATAAATCTACAAACTCTTCAACTGTTAAATTAGCGTCATTCAGGATACTTTTCAATGTCTTTGGTTTGAGAATTGTCGAACCGTGATAGGCGACAGTTGCTCTGCGACCTTCACCATTTTTATATATTTTATGGCTTCCACTTTGTCTGGTAAGGACAAATCCAATTTTTTCTAGCACACGAATGACTTCGTTAGCATTGACTCTAGGTAATCGAGAACTCAAGCAGTTACCTCCACTGATGTAAGGCTAATCTGTCCAATTTTAGGTAATTCTTCACCACTCAATAGTCGATCGTCAATGTGGAGGGAAATTGCATCCTTAATATTTTCTAGGATTTCTTCGTAAGTATCAGCCTGTGTGTAGCAACCCTGAAGTGAAGGACAAAAGGCAAAGTATCCATCCTCATCTTTTTCTACGATTACGGGTAAAGTAAACTTATTCATATACTAAGTCTTTAATGTAGGTTGATTATAGCTAGTCTTGCGAAGGTAGGGAAAGATAAGGCTCACTTTTTGTGTCTACTTCTACATTTACAAATTTACCCTTAGCCAGTTGAGCCTCCAGCGCAAATTTAGCTCTAGAAATAGCTTCTTCCTCTGTCCTGCCCTCAGTTGTTAAATTTGACATCCCAACAACTGAAGCTAGAAAACTCTGTTGAGACTGGCTTTGCACAAAGATTTGATATTGCATAACATCACGTTTTTTGACAACTTAAATCACATTCTAACCAATCGACAAGGTGGGCATCGCCCACCCTACTATTTAGATAGCGACAATACACTCAATTTCGACAAGAGCATCAAGGGGAAGTCGAGCAACTTGGACAGTAGAACGAGCAGGAAACGGAGCAAGAAAATATTTACCGTAGATCGCATTTACTTTTGGGAAATCTGCCATATCCGCTAGAAATACGGTGGTTTTAACCACATTGGTTAAGTCAGCACCTACCTCGGCAACAACAGCTTGAATATTTTTGATTACTTGTTCAGCTTGCTCTTCCACTGTTGTCGCCACAATTTTACCGATCGCAGGATCGATCGCAATTTGTCCCGCCATGAAAACTAACTTGCTGTCAGCAGGAACAGCGATCGCTTGGTTGTAGGGACCAACGGGTTCGGGAGCTTTATCGGTACGGATTACTTCTTTCTGACTCATGCTTGATACTTTTTGGCTTAGCGTTATTAATTAATTCAATGCTTAAGTATAAAATCTTTTGGCTGTTTTAGCGTGGTATGGACAGGGTGAGAAACTAGCTAAAAACTAACTGAAAAACTATTTATCGAAAGCGGCGTGGCAATACTTTCATCCGTAATTCTTGTAGCTCTTGGGTCGTCAGTTCGCGCCATTGCCCAACATTCAGATTTTCTAAACGCAAATGGGCGATCGCTACACGTACCAAACGCAAAGTTGGAAATCCTACGGCGGCGGTCATTTTCCTGACTTGCCGATTTTTCCCTTCCGTTAACCTTAGTTCTAGCCAAGCTGTAGGAATATTGGCGCGAACCCGAATTGGCGGATCTCGTGGTGGTAAGTCTGGTTCAGCATCTAATAACTTAGCGATCGCGGGTTTAGTGCGATAACCTTGGATAGTTACACCATCGCGTAATTGCTGCAACGCTGATTCTGTGGGAACTCTCTCTACTTGTACCCAATAAGTGCGTGAATGCTCAAATTGAGGATCGATCAGGTGATGCTTTAATTGTCCATCATTAGTCAGCAGCAATAATCCTTCACTATCAAAATCCAATCTCCCCACCGAATAGACATCAGGAATCTCAATATATTCTTTTAAAGTCGGACGAGGGGAAGCGCTGTCATCAGTAAACTGACAGAGAACGTTGTATGGCTTGTAAAAGAGAATATATTGGCGATCGCTCATTAGTTTCTAAAAAGTTTCTGGAAAATAGACAAGCTTGTGATGCGAGCTTGTCTATTTTAAGCTAGCGTTGCGGTGTTCCAAATACCTGAACCCAATAATGTTGATAACTTGAATTGGGGGCATTCGCATATCCAAACCCAATTTCTCTAAAATTAGGATTGAGAATATTGCGCCGATGTCCAGGACTATTCATCCATTGATTTATTGTGCCTTCAGGCGTTGGTGAACCCGCAGCAATATTTTCGCCAATGAATGAGTATGTATAACCATTAGCCTTAGCACGATCCCAAGGACTAGATCCATTTAGCCCCGTATGGCTAAAGTAACCATTTGTTGCCATATCTGTCGCATGAACCCGAGCAGATTTTGTCAATTGTGAAGATAATGTTAGTGATGCTAAACCCTGTTTGTTTCGTTCTAGATTGGTCAATCTCAAAAGCTCAGATTCAAAATTGACAGTACCTGAATTTTGATTTCTCCTCCTCCTGTTCTTATTTTCTCCTTTAGTCTGTACCCCTTGAACTTGGGGTTGAATTTGCGATTGAACTTGCAGTTTTGTATTTGTAATTTTGGGACATAATTCCCTAGCGATCGCAGGGCTTGCGAATAATTCCCCCAAGGACAATAGCGCACAACCAATCAAAAAAATTGCTTTCATAAAAATACCTCTAGATTTGAATGAGTTCAGAAAATACAGTTTAGAAAATATATTTATATTGACTAAGCGATCGCTTCAGAGTTCCAATTGTTGTAATGCTATGCTAATTAACGAGACTACGCATAGCTGTTACGCATGAAATGTGACGATATGTATCAACAAACTACTCCGCCCCGTTTTCTTGATCTGTTTAATTGCTTGCGATCGCCTTGATGCTTAAAATCAAACTTAGCTTTGGAGTGTTGTCCTGCTTCTAAAGTGATATTTATCTAACGATATGTATAAACTTATGTCCCAAGAATTAAACACCAACACTTCAAAAGTTCAGCTTTCAGGCAGTGAAGATGCTCAGCAAGACAAAATCACACTTTGGGGAGAATTCGTCAAGGGGTGGTACTGGGTGGTATTTATTTGGAAAATGGCAGGTAGCTTTGCAGGAATTAAATCTTTGTTAAGTTCTATAAAGCGAACCGCCATTATGCTGATCAAACGATTGTTAATTCAGCTACAAGCCAAGCAAGATTAGAGCAAGATTAGAGCAAGATTAGAGCAAGATTAGAAATTACGGCAGACCCTACGACATCAGTGCTAACATTGCGAGATATATAAAGTGAAAAAAGTCAAAAGGGAAGTAGATCATAGATGGATGCCGTAACAAAAATTATCCCTTTTTATGGCAGGGAAATTAAATTGAGAATTGGCACGTTTGCCCCTCAAGCTGGTGGCTCAGTATTAGTCCAGTGTGGGGAAACTGCCATATTAGTGACAGCGACCAGAGGTCCTGCCCGTGATGGTGTAGATTTTGTACCGCTACTCGTTGATTACGAAGAGCGCCTATATGCAGCAGGTCGTATTCCTGGTGGTTTCTTACGTCGTGAAGGTCGTCCCCCCGAAAAAGCAACCCTGATTTGCCGCCTGATCGATCGCCCCATGCGTCCTTTGTTTCCCAACTGGTTGCGCGATGATGTGCAGATTGTCGCGACCACAATGGCGCTAGACGACAAAGTACCACCTGATGTTTTGGCGGTGACGGGTGCATCGATCGCCACTCTGATTGCTGGCTTACCCTTTATGGGACCAATGGCAGGTGTGCGCGTTGGTTTGGTTGGTGATGAATTCATCATTAATCCTACCTATGCCGAAGTTGAAGCAGGTGATCTTGATCTTGTCGTCGCTGGGACTGCCGAAGGGATCATCATGGTTGAGGCGGGTGCAAATCAGTTACCTGAAGCCGACATGATCGAAGCGATCGACTTTGGTTATGAAGCCGTACTCGAACTGATTAAAGCCCAGCTTGATTTATTGAAAGAGATCGGGATTGCATTGCCAGAAATAGTCGCACCTGAAACCGATCCCACCTTAGAAGACTTTATCGCCAATACGGTCAAAGATAAAGTTGCTCAAGTGGTGGCAAGTTGTGAGAAGGATCGCAATGTCCGTGATGCTAACCTCGATGCGATTAAAGCTGAACTTTTAGAAGCGATCGCCGCTTTGCCAGAAGAAGATCCTGTGAAATTGGTTGCTGATAAAAAAGTGATTAGCGCCACTTACAAGGAACTCACCAAAAAGTTGATGCGCTTGCAAGTAATTGAGCAGAATGTTCGTATTGACGGACGTAAGCTGGATGAAGTGCGCCCGATCTGGACAGAAGTGGGTGTGATCCCGCGTGTGCATGGTAGCGGCTTGTTTAATCGCGGCTTGACCCAAGTACTGACGATCGCCACCCTTGGTACTCCAGGGGATGCACAGGAAATGGACGATCTGCATCCTGACGCGAAAAAGCGTTATATGCACCATTACAACTTCCCGCCCTACTCCGTTGGTGAAGCTAAACCAATGCGATCGGCTGGTCGTCGCGAGATCGGTCATGGAGCATTGGCAGAACGCGCCCTCGTGCCTGTACTACCATCCAAGTCAGAATTCCCCTATGTCCTCCGCCTAGTGTCCGAAGTTTTATCTTCCAACGGCTCGACCTCAATGGGTTCGGTCTGTGGTTCGACTTTGGCGCTAATGGATGCAGGTGTACCGATCACCAAACCCGTAAGCGGTGTGGCGATGGGCTTGATTAAAGAAGGCGATGAAGTTCGCATTCTGACTGACATTCAAGGCATTGAAGATTTCCTTGGCGACATGGATTTCAAAGTGGCGGGTACTGACACAGGTATCACCGCCCTGCAAATGGACATGAAGATCACCAGTATCTCGATGGACACAGTAAGAGCAGCCGTAATGCAAGCCAAGACTGGTCGAGCTCACATCATGGGCAAGATGTTGGAATTGCTATCTGCACCAAGACCGCAGCTTTCACCCTATGCGCCACGCTTGCTCACCATCCGTATCGATCCTGAACAAATTGGCATGATCATTGGACCTGGTGGTAAAAACATCAAGGGCATCACTGAGGAAACGGGAGCCAAGATCGATATTGAAGACGATGGCACGGTGATGATTTCGTCGATGAGTGGTGAAGGTGCGCTCAAAGCTAAGCGCATCATCGAAAATATGACTCGCCGTGTTGGTTCGGGTGATGTGTATCTCGGTCGGGTCACACGCATTATTCCGATCGGTGCATTTGTGGAGTTCCTCCCTGGTAAGGAAGGGATGGTACATATTTCGCAGTTGGCGGAAGGTCGTGTCGGCAAGGTCGAAGATGAGGTCGCTGTTGGTGATGAAGTCCTGATTAAGATCCGCGAAGTTGATAATCGTGGACGCTTTAACCTAACCCGTCTGGGTATTCATCCCGATGAAGCCGCCGCCGCTCGTGCTGCCGCCGCATCTGCCGAATAAACAACAAAAAAGTGCGCTCTGCGCCCTTTTTTGTCCTGTAGTTAGAAAATCGCCAATAGAAAAGAGTCGCAAAGAGACTCTTTTCTATCAAATTCCTTTAAATCCAACTGGAGTTTCCATTTTCTCCATAGCAGTTGGTTTCGGAATTGAGTGGTTAAGTTTTTCTTGGTATAAATTGCCAATAAAGCTAAGAACCGCACCAATGATCAATAAACTTAATCCCCAATATTGAGCTGTGGTTGGTACTTGTCTTAAAATTAAATAAGCCATAAAAATCGACAGAATTGGATTGATTAAACTTGCCAAATTAAGTTCCGTTGGCGTTGCTTTTTTTAAACCTAAGAGCCAGCAAAGTCTACCAATAACCACGAAAACTAATGCATACAGAACCATCCATCGCCAGAGTAAGGGAGATAACAGATCGGCAAAATGTTCGACTCCATACAGAATATTCGCCAACATAAAAAAGACTACAGTTCCGACGAGGTTGCGATATATCGTAAAAACTCCCAAAGAAATTGATTGCAATTGCAATTTGCTATTAATCAGTGACACAGCACTAATCACCGAGGCGATCGCCACCATAATTTCGCCAGTACCGATCTGGAATCCTACCATTGTCATCATCGGTCCCGCCCCACCTAACACCAAGGCTACAACTACCCCACCCAAAGACAATAAAGAACCTGCAATTGTCCAAGGATCAACTCGCAGTCCCAATAACCAAACACTCAGCACAAGAGTTAATATCGGTTCAATACGCCCAATTAAAACGATATTGGCAATATTTGTGGTGGCGATCGCCGTAAATATCAAAGCTGGTGTGATCGCTCCCGTCAAAATGCTCGTAATCGTTAAATCAATCCAATCTTTACGAGTCAATCTCTTGAGGACATCGGGAGCCAAATCTCGATAAAAAATCGGCAACATGACTGCGATCGCCAATACATTGCCCACAAATAGAACATTGCAAAGGGAGATCGGATTGCGACCATCAATCAAATTCTGCTGTCCTATGTCCGTAATGATCCGCGTCACGGGATTGGATGCAGCAAAAGTCAAAACCGCGATCGCTAGATATATCCAGCTTGGAACTCGATTTAAAAATTTCTGTATATTCGGAACATTCATGGTGGGATTATCGCATTAAAGGATTTGTCGTAAAAGGATATACGGATCTTTGCACGACAGATCCTTTTACAATAATTACCCTTTAATTTGTGGTGGTGGACAGGTTTTAGCTGTGAAATTACATTGTTGCAGATGGGGTTTCTGCCAACTTAAGGAAATTTCGAGGAGATCTCGTGAACCTGTAAATCCCTGCCCAAAAAATAGCAATAGGGCAAAGCAATTAAGCACTATATGAATAGTGCGCCAACGATTAGTTTTATCTTGGTAAATATCTTGAACGATCGCTAACGAAAAAAGCATTAACAGCGAGGCGGCAATACCGTAATAATAATGGGAAATAAACCATCCACTATCGCGCCGAAATATTTCTGGTTGCAAACCTAAAATAATCAGTCCCAATCCCGTAAAAGCGGCGAAAATACCGCGCCACATCTTGTCCTTAGCTTTGAATAAAAAGATCAAGGCGGCTATAGTCAACAGATAAACAGCGACTACTAATAAAACTCGAAATGGCTCTTCAGCGATCGCATTTTTTTTAATCATTTTCACGAGCAGAGGCTCACCCATTCCCAATAGCGCTACAGTGACCACGGCAATACTCAACCAATTTCCGCTCGCCACATGTTCCGCACCAACCAAGGGAGCAACTTTACTTTTTTGTCCTTCGGCAATCTGTAGACGACGCTCACGCGCTAGCCAAGCACGGTTTACCACAATGCCGATCAAAGGAAATACGACTGCAATGGCGATCGTAGGATGTATTAAAGCCAAAAGATCATCCAGTTCCATGTTAAAACCCCATTAATTTGTGACCTTGGTAAAGATTCTAGCGGTGGTTGTTACCCATCAGGTTAGATGGTTTTATTTAAATAAGTATTCTTGCTAATAAACCAAGTAATCATTGCCGAAATAACAAAAACTAAGCAGCTTACCGCAGGAATTGAAATTAGGGAATTAAATTTTAAGACGGAAATACCGCAATAATTTAATGACTCAATCACGATAGGATGAATCAGATATATTCCCAAACTTAAATTTGCGATCTCCTTAGTCAATTGCCTATTAACAATTGGATTATTCATTTTCTGAAATAGGATAATCACACTAAGTGACATAGGAATAACGGTAATACTTAGGTAGTCATAAAAATATAGTCCTTTAGCTAAGCCGGCAAAATTACTAACAAAAAAGCAACCTAACGCCGTAGCCATAACACAGCCAAAAAAGAATAATCCGAGAACTTTAGTGCTAATTATTAAGTTGATTTTCGTTATCAAATGTCCAGTTATAAAATATGGTAAATACATTAAAAACCAATTAATAAATAAGATATTATCATTATCAATTAACCCTCTATATAAAGCATTGATACTTGCTATCCAAAATAAAGCGATCGCTAAGGAAATAATGTCGTTAGTCATTGCTTGTCTGACAAATACTCTTAGAAACGGTGTTACTAAATAAAGCCCAGTGATCATGTATAAAAACCACATATGATAATAAGGCTTACCTAGCAACAAATTTTGGACAAGAAATAATATTGAAGGTGGATTTTTTTGAATGAAGCCTTGAAAATAAGTCCAAATTGTAAAAAATAATGACCAAAATAATATTGGCGTTAATAACCTTAGTATGCGTTTTTTATAAAAGATAAATATTGATTCAGTCTTAGTTTCTGATAGTAATAATGCACCACTAATCATTACGAATACAGGTACACACCAGCGCACCATTGAATCGTAAATATTTCCAAACCACCATTGGGGATCATAGAAATCTTTAATGCCAACGACCACGATCGCCGAAACATGGAGAACAATAACTGCAAAAACCGCAAAAATTCTAGCCTTGTCGATCCAAATCATTCCTATTTAGTGTCACCTTAAACATGATCTCAAATATCCTCATCCAAATCTACACCTAGCGATCACAATTTTTCAGCTAATCTTTCAGCGCGTAAGCGTTCCTTGTCAGCACGTTGACTTTCCTGCTCGTCTCTTGCCAAATTACATAGCTCCAGCGCATTTGGAAAATATTGGTTTGTTTGTACTGGATTTGTTGATAGAAGTTGTTTGAGACAGGATACAGCTTTTGTATCGGCACTGGCAATTTTGGGATATCCTGTTGAATGACCAGTTGATTCTCCTGAATTGCGTATAGGGATTTCGCTTTGCGACTTTTGTTTTTGCCTACTAGCCTTTGCGACATCAATCTTATTTTTATGTGATGATGGAGGTAGTAATAGTTCAAACTACTACATTTTCAAGGTAGACAGGTTATGGATGGTTTCAAGGAAAATCTACCGATTATTTTTGATGAATATCTTCCTAAATGGAACTATAGAGCCATCCCTCAAAATGCATAAGTTGTTTATTTCTTATTCCTAAATACTTTCATGGGGATGTTTAAACTGCTTTGGAGAAAATGTCACCCAGTCGAAATTACATCACAACCTGCTAAGCGGATAAAGAAAGCATTTGTTCCCATCCAAGATCCTTCGGTCTGCACAGAATGGAACGTTTCTACGATTGGTAGGTGAGTTTGATAATTAATTTGAGACATACTCACGCTATCGGTAAATCGATGCTAAAGCAACTACCTACTCCAACTTCACTATTGACACTTACCTTACCACCGTGAGATTCGATAATTTGTTTAACTAGGGCTAATCCTAATCCCGCCCCTTCATATTGACGATTGAGATTGCCATCGATTTGCACAAATGGCAGGAAGATCTTACTCATGTTTTCTGGCGAAATGCCAATACCTGTGTCGCTGACCGCGATTTGAATCCGAGATTTGGTAGTGGTGTTTACGGTTAATGTAACTTCACCGCTGGGAGGCGTAAATTTAATCGCATTGTTCAGTAAATGAATTAACGCTTGACGAATCCGCCTATCGTCTAGAAATACTTCTGGCAGATTATCTGCAATGCGCATTTTAAGCTGAATATTTTTATTTGAAGCTTGATATTTAACGAAATTCAGACTAGCTTGGCAAAGTTGGGCGATCGAATTTGCGGTGCGCTGTAATTCTAAACAACCAACTTCGATTTTGGAAAAATCAAGAACGTCATTAATCAACCCTAAGAGATGATTCCCACTACTTTCAATAATTTTCAAGGCTTCTAGCTGTTCTTCATTGAGAGAGCCATATACAAATTCTTGTAAAATTTCTACTAACCCTAAAATGCCACTGAGTGGTGTTCGCAGTTCATGACTCATTGTCGAGAGAAATTTGTCTTTTAGCCCGATCGCTTCTAGTAACTCTTGATTAATGACTGACAGGATTTCATTTGTTTCGTTGAGTCTTGCTTCGATTTGTTTCCGATCGCTAATTGCCGAAGCAAGGGCAATGCGATCGCTGATATCTCGTAAAATCCCCTGTATAGATACTGCTAAACCGAAAGAATTGCGGTGGGGAATCATATTACAGGATACCCAGACATAGCTCCCATCTTTTTGGAGAAACCGAAATTCGATTGGTAAATCTGCTTTTTGATTACATATTAAGATCTGCTCAATATTCTCTTTAAATCTTAGGCGATCGCTTACATGCACAAGTTCAATCATTCCTTTACCAAGACATTCACTCGGTTCCCAACCAAATAATTCTTGAAACTGAGGTGATAGATAATTAAACTTATTTTCTAAATCAGTTGACCAAATCAAATCATCAGAGCATTCCTCAAAAAGGCGAAATCTTTCTCTGCTGTCGGTCATTACGTCTTCAGCACGGTTCCGTGAGCTGATTACTTCAGAAACTGTTTTAACCAGTTGCATTCGCTCTAATAAATTGTCCAGCGATCGCCTCAACCTCTCAGGAGTCAAGTAGTCCTTAACGAGATAATCTTGTAGCCCAGTTTTCGTGGCTTTCGAGCCAATACATTCTTCTGTTTGTTTGACAAGTAAAAGTGTAGGCAGCATAGATATTCGCTGCCTTCGTTGCATCCAATCGAGAAATTCTAATCCCTGATCATTAGTGAGTTGTAAACCAGAAACAATAACTTCTAGTTTGTTAACTTCACATAAATTTTTGGCTTCTTCTAAGGTGTTTGCTTCTAAGATCAGATAATTGCTAGCGCAATCTTGGTTTAGATAGCGAATATATTTAGACCGATCCATCTCGGAATCATCAATGATCAAAAGGGTCGTGTTCATAAAATATCCAAAAACATCTAAAGTTGCGATCGCGTTATTACAAATATTTCTCTACGCTATCACTATAGTTTTCGTAGGTTTTGACACCAACCATTGTTTCTACCAGTTCACCTTTTTTAAAAAAGAGTACAGCAGGAATGCTTTTTAGCCCAAGTTCTTTTCCCAAAGCCCTATGAGCATCGATGTCTAGCTTCATGACCTTAGCGCGATCGGCATAATTCTCGGCTAACTGGTCAATAAATGGGGCGATCACTTTGCAAGGTCCACACCAAGATGCGGTACAGTCCACAACCAAAAGAGACGTACCAGTGCGAAGAGTCTCAAATTCGGCTTGATCTTGAATAAAAGCGGCTGTACCCATGTTATTGATTTATTTAAAGTAAGTTTATTCGTCCTAGACAGTAATTATGACAGAAATCGATCTACACGATCTACACTGGATTACTTTTCATTTCTTAAATTGATTGGCTGTCCCCAAATAATCTTTTCATGGGTATAGACGACCATCCCTGGTTTTGCACCCTTGGGTTTAAACACATATTTAGGAATCGTGCAAACCACAGGAACTTGATCGCTTTGTCTGGCGCGACTGTAATAGGCGGCATAATTAGCGGCAACTTGTAAATCTTGATCTTCAGCGATCGCCCCCGCAGGTAAACGCAAAAGCACATGACTACCCGAAATTTCTTGAGCATGGAGCCAGAGATCGTATTCTCCTGCAATCCGAAAAGATATCAAATCATTTTGATAGTTATTCCTTCCCACCCAAACCTCAAATCCATTAGGTGTAGTAAAGCGATGACAATCGGGAATCTCTTCTTGTTTAGTTCGATTACTTTTGTTTTTCCCACCCTTACTATTACTTTTAGTGCGTGGCGCGTATTCAGCCGTGACTTTGAGATATCCTTGTTGTGCTAGTTCTGCCCGAATTTCCTGTAGTGCCGAAAGTTCATGCTGTTCCAATAAACTCACGGCGGTTGAGACTTGTTCTAGATAGGCGATTTCCTGTTGTACTGATTCTAGTAATGGCGCGATCGCTAAAGCTGCCCGTTTTTGTTTTTGATGTTTTTTATAAAAGGATTGAGCATTTTGCTGCGCGTTCAGCGTGGGATCGAGGGGAATCGCCATCAATTTATCGGAATGAAAATCTTGGAGTTGAATCTCTTTCATACCAATTTCCCAGAGATGCAAATGCGCCATTAATAAATCGGCTTTATTTTTAAAATCATCGGCTTGAGTCGATAGTTGTAAGCGATCGAGAAATTCTTTCTCTTTAATACTTAACTTTGCTAGCTGATTGTGAATTGCTTGACTAATTTGTTGATGTAGTTGCTGAAAGGCGATCTGTCCTGTTTGTTGAGAATAATAGCGATCGCAAAAATCATTGGTGTGTGTGGACAGATTCCCCCCAGCCCCCCTTATAAAGGGGGGAGAATTAGAATTATCTTCTTCCCTCTTTTTAAGGGGGATTGAGGGGGATCTCACGCTAGGGATGAGGGCATATCCCTTCGATTCTAAATGTGGATAGAACTCCTTTTTCTCAATACAAGTTAACCAAATTTGCCAAGCGCGAAATAGTTGCTCCCATTCGGACATAGCTAAATCCGCAACATTCTTGTCCCCATCTAAATTGGATATCGCCATTAGCGATCGCACTAATGATGAACTAACGCCGCGATAATTGCTGAGTAAATTGCGCTTAATTTCTTTGGGAATTAAAACTAGGCGATCGCGCCATAAGTCAAAGGATTCACTTAAACTGGGAATTGCTTCGAGTAATGCAGGTGGTAATTCGTAGCGATCCCCTGTTTGGATCGGACGCACTCGCGATTGCTTGCTACTTACTTGGTGCGCGGCGGTGACTATTTCGCCCTGAGCATTTACTAAAACTGCATTGCTATATTTGCCCATCACCTCTAAATACAAATGCCATTGCACCTGATCGTCTGGACGTTTCGCAAATTGCAAATCAACTACGCGCTCCCAAGGGCTTGTTAGCTGTACCGAGACAAGTGCAAATCCTGAGACTTGATGCAAAATTTGTTGGCTAAAAGTAAAAGTATCAGCTTGTTTCGGTGGTGGCGCGGATAGATGTAATCTTGCCGACTGGGGATGCCAACATAGCAACAGCCATAGTTTTTTTTCTAAAGTTCGTAATTGTAAATGAATGGTATGGCGATCGCTTTGATGTACTTGCTCTAACCTCGCAGGCACACAAGCTTGGTTTAGCTCATGGGTCAAAGCCACAAGTGTTGTTAAGTCAGCAGGTTGCATCGGTTTAATCTCATTTCATCAATCGCATAAAATAGAGTGGACGCAAAGCGCCCACTCTCTATGTTGGTTATACAGGTTTTACTTGTCTGGATCGAGTCGTGGTCGGATTTGTTCGGCTTCAGGGCAATCATCGGACACCAACAGGTCACTAGAATACATACCTGTTCTGGTTACCGAGGATAACTTTTGGGTAACTGCGCCAATACTCTCCAATCTGACCATTTCTTCCCAAGAGCAAATTTCGTCTTCATCGTCAGTTTCGTAACGAATTGTTACCACGTCACCTTCAATATCTAGTATTCTGGCTCTTTCTAGCCAACGTCCCTGATCCCTCAGGAAAATCCAAACATCGCTCTTGGCTTCACAAAGTTGATATATTTTGCGATGTAGCATTCGCTTATGTCCTCAGGGTTACATAATTTTTAAGGTTAGAGCATACCTCATCAAAAGGTAAAAAAACTAACCTTTACTATTGTAAACGACTAAACAAGCATTTACAGCATTTGGGGCAGATCAATCTTTGCGGCGACTAAATTTTAAAATTAGGTTTTCCCCACCCAAGACGATCGCTGTACCGATCGCATAGGCTAATATGTCTTCCAAACTAAAGGTCGCGCCTAAAATAATCACTAAAATCTGGTACTGTCGCCATCCTAATCTGTCGATCAAGTTCAAATATTGCAATCCTTCGATCGCACAGGCAAATATAAATACGGATAGAGCCGCGATATTTGTATTGATTTTCCAAAAAGATTTGACGAAACAATAGATCAGAATCACTACTAAAACATCCCCACCAAAGGGACGAATAAACTGATCTTTAACGAAAATGGCAATATAAACTTCAATCAAAAATAAAAGAACTGTTAAGTAAAAATATTTGCGATTAAATATCAGTCTGTTAGCAAACATTTCAAAAATCACCAATTAATTTTTAGTCATGATTCAAGAGTCCAGTCTTCAGTTTTTAAATTTGGTACTTTCCCAAAATCCTTTTGATTACGAGTAACGACTATGCCATCTACAGATAGTGCGATCGCGGCAATTCGTAAATCTTGACTTCCAATTCTGATTTTTTGGCGTAACAAATTCATATGACAAGAGTAGGCATCTTTATCGAAATCCAGCAAATTTAACCTTTTATAGTCTTCAATTGTTTCTCTCAAAGCATGATAAGCACTGATTAACGACTGTTGAGATTTTGCTTGCTTAACTTGGTTTAATCGTCCTCGCATTTGTTCTTCAAAAGTGATAACAGTTACGAATATTTTATTAGGATCTATTGATGTCAAGCGCTGCTTAACATTTGGGTGGTTGCGTTGTAATAAAGAAATGTGATCCGTATCAAGAATCCACAGATTCATAAAGCTGTGACCTCAGCAACAAGATTGGTGGAGTCAACATTATTTTCAGCAATTTCCATCTGACGATAGTATTCATCTAATTCAGCATCTTGCTCGCGGCGATATTCTGCAATCCCTTCTAACATTTGATCAAAGTAAGGATCATTTTCATATTTACCAGCCATTTTTAGCCAAGGATTTTCTTTCTTAAGCTCAACTGAATGTGACAAATGTAGTTCAGCGCTTTCTACTTCGGATGATTTTTTTACACTGTTTGTATTCAATGAACTAAAAAACGTGTTTAATCGAGCGTCTACGACATTAGCAATTACCTCCTTAAGTTCATGAACAGTCAAACTACTAACTAATTGTTGAGCATTACTAGTAGCCAAAACTTCTGCTGCCGATTCTGCCTGCGTTTTTATAGGTTCATCAACTGTCAAACTGTTAACTAATTGGGTAGTCATTCTTTGTTGTCTCCATGTTATTCATAACGAGAACCTGTCATTTCATGCCTTGGCAAACTTAATGTGTTTATTTCTAAGTATAATTACTTATTGTAAAACTGAGATATATTCCTCTCGACAGTCGCCAAGCCTAAACCTAGATAAAATGCTTTTTGGACGATGCCACCAAATGGATTCATTGACAATTACTCCTAAGTTAATATCTAGCTTAATTATAAGCAATTGCTTCCATTTTCTTGATTCGTATCACTTGGCGCACAAGAAAAGGCGATCAGGTTGCTTATGAAAACTTGTAGTATCAGTCATGCAAGCAATGTGTTTACTGACACAAAATTACTCTGAACAAAATTAGAATTTTATGGGTGAAAAGCTATTGACAAAAATACGGTTGTGCGGTAATTTTAAAGGATAACTGGAGCTATACCGCAGTTATGTCTAAAACAAGTTCAGGATCTGGACGCGGAACAACGGGGTCAGGATGTGTTGGATGTTTAGGCTCTTTGGTTATCTTTACTTTTATCGGGTCAATTTTCTTTGGTGGTGGAGTCATGATGCGTCTTGGTACATTGGGTCTCAGCCTTGGGAATCCAGTCGACACAAACCAAGCCAAAAAACAAGCTATTGCCGACTATTTGAATGATTTAGAAAGCAAGTCAAAAATAGCAGATGAGGCTGTACAGCAATTTCACACACAATTAAATGAGGGGAAATGCCAAGAAATTTATGGACAGGCTACTAAAGTATTTAAGAGCAAAACCAACCCATCTAGTCTTGTCGACTTATGCACAGAAGTAAAAAGCAAACTTGGATCTGTAAAATCTACCGAGAGAAATGACTGGTGGGGACAAACCGATGAACAGGGAGCCAGCTATGTTCTTACTCGCCATGATACAAAGTTATCAAAAGCAACTGTTCAGGAGACTTTTATTTGGCTAGTGAAAGACAGTAAGTCACAACTTGTAAGCTACCAATTATCTCCTGTACAGGTATCGTCTTCCAAAAATCCAGATTCCTCTAATACATCTCCCATTCGGTAGGGTGCGTTAATTAAATGAAACGCACGTTAGTGCTTGAACGAAAGTAGTTTTTTTCGGAGCAACTTCTGGTCAGATATAATACTAGTAGCGAGAACTATATTCAACCAGTAGTTCGTAAATTTCACCCTTAATTTAACTATGGATTGGCAATCTCGAATTACCCTAAACCCAAGTATTCTAGTTGGTAAACCTATTATCAAAGGGACACGACTTGCAGTTGAATTTATAATTGATCTTCTCGCTCAAGGTTGGAGCATTGACGAGATTTTGCGTAATTATCCAGGTATTACCGTGCTAGATATCCAAGCCTGTCTCTATTACGCCAGTGCCTCTCTCAAAGCCGAAAAAGTTTATGCTATTGCTGCTTAACTCATGAATTTCCTTGCCAATGAAAATTTCCCCTTTGATGCTGTTGAAGCGTTGCGGCAAGATGGACATGATGTTGCTTGGATTAGGGTTGACTCTCCTGGGATCTCCGATCCCGAAGTTTTGAGTCGCGCACAAGCAGAAAACCGTATTCTTTTAACCTTTGATAAAGATTTTGGAGAATTGGCTTTTCGGTCAAAATTGCCTGCCACAACTGGCATTATCTTATTTCGGATTAAAGCCCCATCTGGGGCAGTGGTAGCTGAAAAAGTTGTAAGAGCGATCGCTCTACGCGATGATTGGCATGGACATTTCAGTGTTATTGAAGATGACAAGGTTAGAATGAGGACTTTTGGGAAATAAAGGAAGTAGTCAAATTTTTACCGCATCATAAATAAAGTCTACATAACTGTCATCTATTCCTGTACTACATCCAGTCATCATCGTCATCGTAGGAGACTCTGGTGTTGGGGCGGCGGCGATCGTCCTCATCCTTACCGCGTTTATTGCGACTAGCAAAACTGCCAATACTTTCGAGAATGCCACCAAAGAGATCATCATCCTCATCTTCGTAATATTCATCTTCGGCATAGAGTTCGCTAGACAATGCATAGAGCGCTTCTTGTAACTCCACTTGAGCGCGATCGATTAATCCATCATCTTCGTTAGAAATAGCATCGCGCAGTTTTTTAATTGAACCTTCGATTTGTTTGCGGCGTTCGTAACTGAGTTTATAGCCGTAATTCATTGCCAAGTCTTTCAGTTGTCGTTCTGCGCCAACGGCGAGATTATCGGCTCGGTTTAATTTTTCGATACGTCCACGTTTGGCGCGATCGCGATCAGCATATTTCTCCGCCTCATTGACCATCCGTTCAACTTCTTTTTCATCCAAAGTCGAAGCGCCCTTGATTGTGACGCGGCGTTCCACACCTGTGCGGCGATCGCTTGCAGTCACCGCCAAAATCCCGTCAGTATTCAGGTCAAAAGTTACATCGACTTGCGCCATGCCGCGTGGTTGGGGATCGAGTCCACTCAGTTTAAAGCGTCCCAGCGATTTGTTATATTCGGCAAGATCGCGTTCGCCTTGAATAATATGAATTTCTACTGAGGTTTGATTGTCTTCGGCAGTGGTAAATAATTCCATCTTGCGACAGGGAATAGTCGTATTTCTAGGAATTAAACGCTTAACTACGCCGCCAGAAGTTTCTACACCCATTGATAAGGGAGTGACATCAAGCAATAAAACATCCTTAATTTCACCTGATAAAATCGCAGCTTGGATGACCGCACCGATCGCCACAACTTCATCGGGATTGACACTTTGACTCGGAGGCTTACCGATCGCTCTTTCTACCATTTCCTGCACGGCAGGAATTCTGGTCGAGCCGCCAACTAATACCACTTCATCAATTTGGCGGGGACTAATTTGAGCATCTCGTAACACGCGATCTAGGGGAATTTGCAAACGCTCTAATAGATCAGCACTTAAACGCTCAAACTGCGATCGCTTCAAATTCGTTTCTAAGTGCAGAGGTCCATCCACCGTAGCGGTGATAAAGGGCAGATTAATTTCGGTCACACCTACGGTTGACAGTTCGATTTTCGCTTTTTCGGCAGCCTCAGTTAACCTTTGTAAGGCTTGACGCTCTTTGCGGAGATCAACTCCATCGGATTTGAGAAATTCTTCAGCGAGATAATTGACAATTTGGCGATCAAAATCATCCCCGCCTAACTGGGTATCGCCTGTAGTTGCTTTTACTTCAAACAAACCATCACTGACTTCTAAAACTGAGACATCAAAAGTACCGCCACCGAGATCAAATACTAAAATCTTCTTGTTAGCTTTTTTATCCAAACCATAGGCTAATGATGCCGCCGTTGGCTCGTTTAAAATTCGTTTAACTTCGATCCCCGCAATTTTCCCCGCATCCTTAGTGGCTTGTCGTTGCGAATCATTGAAATAGGCGGGAACCGTGATAACCGCACCTGTTACAGGTTCACCCAAATAACGACTCGCTTCATCAACGAGTTTACGAATGACCATCGCCGAAATTTCTTCAGGCGCAAAATCTTTTTCCAGACGTGGACTGCGTAACTTGATATTGCCCAAGTCATCGCGGCGCACTGTATAGGGAACTCGTTTGGTCTCAGGCGATAGTTCACTATGCTTGCGTCCAATAAAACGTTTCACAGAATAAAAAGTATTGTCAGGATTTAGCACCGCTTGACGACGTGCCATCTGTCCGACTAGGCGCTCCCCATCTTTGGTAAAACTAACAACGGAGGGTGTGGTGCGGCTACCTTCTGAGTTCGCAATTACTATGGGCTTGCCACCTTCCATAACGGCTACCACAGAGTTTGTCGTACCCAAATCAATACCTACAATTTTGCCCATGCTTGACGTTGATCCCTTTTCGCTTCCTAAAACTGTTTATTTGTTTGTTTATTTAGACAGTCTATCAATTTTTGTTTTTGCCTTACTCGATCAATATCCTAGCTTTAAATATCGCCCTGTCGGAGAAACCAAAAATTCTTTTTGTAGGTGTGTCAGCGCAGCGTAACGCACTTTGATAGTACGTTATGCGATGGCTAACGCACTCTACTGTAATCTGATCTAGCCAAAAACCTTGTTTTTCCAAGTGGCGATCGCATCGGTTAGTTCTTTACGAGTATTGGCTAGTAGCAAATAGCGATAAATAAACCATCCCGAATAACCAAAGCCCACTAATTCAAAGACGCTAGGTAATAAGGGTAGTTTATTTAAAAAGTCCAAAAGCGCGGAAGCAGCAATTAACAAAGGGATAGCGGTGATTACGATAATGGCGATCGTGACGTTAGATTTTTTGCCTTCGCCAAAGTATTCATCCCATAACTGTGTTACTTGTTTCCAAACATCATTAGAAATTTGTGGTGTGGCAATTTCGACAGTGGGTTCGGAAGTATCTGTGAAATTAGCAGTTGTTATTGGTGCTGGGGACGTATCTTTGATAGCGATCGGTAATGGTGCTATTACCTCTTCGACTACGTTTTCTGCGGCTGCGTCAACAGCAGTTAGTTTAGATTCCATGATTTATGTAATATTGTTGCTGGTAAATTATACCTTTTTCAACGATCGCTCAAATTCTTGCCGATTTGCAAACACTTCAAACAGCCCCTGCATAGATGTTGCTTCGAGGAGAAAGGTAATATTTTCGTTGAGAGAGCAGAGTCCAAACTTACAGTGGATCGCGTGAGAGCTTCTTAGCGCAAAAACTAATGCGCCTAGTCCTGAGCTATCCATTTGTTTGATATAGGTTAGATCAACGAGTAATGCGTCAGGCTTACGATCCAAGATAGTAGATGCTTGCTGTCGAAAATAGTTGGTGCTGGTGGCATCAAGATGCCCTGTTGGTTGCATGATTTCAATACGCATGGGTATAAATTTCATTTTCCAAAGTGGGAAATGCTAAAAATTAGCAAGAGTCAAAATTTTTAAAGCAAAAATAACGAAAATTTGCTTCTGTAATTATAGCGATATTATAGCGATTGCTCCCCCGTTTAACGCAATCGCCATAAAGCTTAAAATTATTAACCAAACAATAAAGAAGGCGCAGAGCGCCTTCTTTGTTATATCGGACAATTTACCCAACTACTTACACCATCGAGCCAAAATTCTTTTTTCCAGATCGGCGCATCAGTTTTTAAAGTGTTGATCGCATAGCGACAAGCCTCAAATGCTTCGGCACGATGCGGTGATCCTACAGCGACTAAAACACTAATTTCACCGATCTTGAGTTTGCCCAGACGATGATGAATGACGACTTCCGTAATATCAGGAAATTGCTGATGGCAGCGATCGCTAATATCTTGAAATACTTGCACAGCCATTGACTCGTATGCTTGGTAATCTAAATAGTCAACCGACCTTCCCCCCGTTTGATTGCGTACCATGCCGCTCATCAACACCACAGAGCCATTACTAGCATTATCGGCGATTGCATAAACATCACCGACATCTAAGCGATCGTAAGTTAAACGGAAATTGCTATTCATTGGCTATTTATCAAGTCTGATAAGCCACGCTTGGCGCGGCTCATTTAAATTAATCTTCGTGTTCTTCAAATTGATCGACCAATTCCTTGTTAGGTGGACCAAACGCCACATATATTGCATAAGCCGTCAAGCAGATCACACATACAGCAATAGTAACTGCGATCGAAGTTGCATTTTCCATGAATTGAACCAATGTTTTAAGCTAATGTTACGATTATAGTATTTACTAACAACCCTTTTTAAAAAGACAAAGTTATGTCACAACGTACTTGGCTTGGCGATATTCTCAGACCCCTAAATGCAGAATACGGTAAAGTTTCTCGCGGTTGGGGAACCACTCCCCTCATGGCTGTATTCATGGGACTATTTCTCGTATTTCTGGTAATTCTCCTCCAGTTGTACAACTCCTCCTTGATTCTTGATGGTGTCAACCTCAATTGGGGCGGCTGATAATTACATTAAAGGCACGCAAAGCGTGCCTTTAATGTAAAACCTTTTCCACAATATTTGTAAATCTAAGGTCATCTCTAAAATGAATATTTTCGGTATCGGCTTGCCCGAAATGATTCTGATCATGCTGGTTGCGCTCTTGATTTTTGGTCCAAAAAAATTACCAGAAATTGGACGCAGTATGGGTAAAGCAATCAAAGGCTTTCAAGATGCTTCCCGCGAATTTGAGTCAGAATTTAAGCGTGAAGCCGATCGCCTAGAACAAACTGTATCTCCTGTTACACAAACCCCTACTGAAGTCGCATCAGTCGCCACTCCCGTAGTCACAACTCCACCAGCAGAAATCAAGTCATCCGATGCAGTTAAGGAAGTAGTAACCACGGCGGATGCTTGAGACTAAATCTATTTCCCCATCTATCGAGCTAATTGTGGGGCTGGGAAACCCTGGGGCTGAGTATGAACGCACTCGACACAACATTGGTTTCATGGCGATTGATCGCTTCGCAACTTCTTCGAGTATTTCTCTGGGCAAGGAAAAGCGTTTTTATGGCATCTTTGGCGAAGGGCGATCGCCCAGTCGATTAGCTGGTGGCGGCAAAATTCGTTTGCTTAAGCCCACTACTTTTATGAATTTATCGGGGCAGTCGGTTCGGGCTTGTGCAGATTGGTTCAAGTGCAATCCTGAAAATATTTTGGTGATCTATGACGACATGGATCTCCCCCTCGGTAAATTGCGGCTACGTCCATCGGGTTCTGCAGGTGGGCATAACGGCATGAAGTCGATAATTTCCCATTTAGGCACACAAAATTTTCCGCGTCTGCGGTTAGGTATTGGGCGTGGTGGTAGTAAGGAAGGACAGGAAGAAGGGGCGATCGCCACAAAAGCTAATCAAAATGTCACTGGTCATGTGTTGGGCGGTTTTAGTGCTTCTGAAAATAAAATTGTCACTGAACTGCTTGCGCTCACTGAATCTACAGTAACGAGCATTTTAGCGGATGGTTTCGAGAAAGCGATGAGCTTATATAACAGTCGGAGTATTGATTCTCCCTAGCCAGATTATTAGTGGTGTTATGCGTCCTATTTATTTGAGGACAACGTATCAAGGTATGATGAAACGAACTTTCAGGTAGTGTGAGGAGACCATAGTTTATGAAAGCCATGATTCTGGCGGCGGGCAAAGGGACGAGAATCCGCCCAATCACAAACATTATGCCCAAGCCCATGATCCCGATCATGCAAAAGCCTGTAATGGAATTCCTCGTTGAATTGCTAAGGCAGCATGGCTTCGATCGCATTATGGTTAACGTTAGTCATTTGTCCGAAGAGATCGAAAACTATTTTCGTGATGGTCAAAAGTTTGGCGTACAGATGGCCTATTCCTTTGAGGGGACAATTGTTGATGGCAAGCTCCAAGGTAGTGCGTTGGGTTCGGCAGGGGGACTGAAGAAAATCCAAGATTTTTCGCCGTTTTTTGATGATACGTTTGTTGTTCTGTGCGGGGATGCCTTAATCGATCTTGATCTTACCTATGCCGTTGAGTGGCATCGCCAAAAAAAATCACTGGCGACGATTATCACTAAAACTGTACCAAGAGAGCAGGTTTCTAGCTATGGAGTCGTAGTAACAGACGCTGACGGCAGAATTAAGCAGTTTCAGGAAAAGCCAAGCGTTGAAGATGCGTTAAGCAATACGATCAATACTGGGATTTACATTTTTGAGCCAGAAATTCTTAATTATGTGCCGTCGGGTGTGGAATTCGATCTTGGGAGTGATTTGTTTCCGAAACTAGTTGCCGATGATTTGTCATTCCATGCCATTTCAATGGATTTTCAATGGGTTGATATTGGCAAAGTTCCTGACTATTGGCAAGCCATCCAAGATGTGTTGTCCGACAAAATTAAGAATGTCAATATTCCTGGGCATGAAGTTCGTCCTGGTATATTTACGGGACTAAATGTTTCCGTAAATTGGGACAAAGTTGATATTCGGGGACCTGTGTATATTGGTGGCATGACCCAGATTGAGGATGGCGCAACCATTATTGGTCCGACGATGATTGGTCCTAACTGTCATGTTTGTAGTGGTGCTGTGGTTGAACGCAGTGTGATCTTCGAGTATTCCCGTCTTTCCGATGTGCGTTTAGTCGATAAATTGGTGTTTGGTCGCTATTGTGTGGACAAAACAGGCGCAACTATTGATTTGCAAGCCGCAGCCTTAGATTGGCTAATCACTGATGCCAGACACCAACAAAAAAATCAGTCTCCCTTAGAAATAACAAAGGCTTAACAATAGAAGGGCGCAACGCGCTCTTCTATTGTTTTATTTACCGCGAACTCTCATGAATTGATCGATACCTTTAGCGATCGCCTCAGCCATTCTTTTCTGATAACTAGGATTATTCAGGTTTGCAGCCTCAGTGGGATTAGTCACAAAGCCTGTCTCTACAAGAATCGCAGGCATCGAAGTTCTAGCAATTACATAAAATCCAGCAGCCCTCACCGAGCGATCGCTTGCGCCAGTATTGGCAATGATCTGTGAATGCACATACTCAGCAAGCTCTTTGCCGACAGTCGAGCCACGCGCATGATAAGTCTCAACACCATTGACACCACTATTTCTGGATGCCAAGGAATTAGCATGAATACTCACAAATACATCAGCATTAACACTTTCCGCAGAAGCAACACGCGGTTCTAAGTCAATTTCAACATCGTCAGTACGGGTGTAATAAACGCTGTAACCCATACTTTGCAATGCTCGTCCTAAATCGAGACTAATCTGTAAAACTACATCTTTTTCTTGGATTCCATTGCCCACAGCCCCTGGATCCCTACCACCATGCCCCGCATCGATGTATATCATTCCGCGGCGGCGATCGCCTACAGTTTGTGGATTTGATTCACTCGGATTATTGGTAGGTAGAGGCGTTGAGTTGGTGGTGGCTGCCGAAATGCTATTTAAAGAAACTTGTAATCTGATTTGTTGATTATTATTACGTTGAGATTCACGCACCTGCCAGCCAGCGATTGTCTTGATCCCGATTTCGACCGAATTACCAACTTGTGTCAACCGAATTCTCTCAATCGGACTATTCGCCGCAAGGCTAGGGCGTTGCAGGTTTGGAGAAATTTTGGCGTTGGGAATGCTTACTTTAAAGATTCCAGACGGGCGATCTAGATTCGCTTGATAGCTGATGGGTTGATTTCCATCGATCAGTAATTGTCCAGTACTAGTAAAACTCAGTCTTTCGATCGCCGCAGGCAATGATGTTGGATTTGGAGATCCGATAGGGTTGGGGTTGGATGAGTTTGTCTCAATGGGTATCGCTTGAGCGACTTGATTGCTTGGTGTTAGTAATAGTGTATTAGTTGCGGCGATGTATTGACTTTTCCAATCAACTTTGCGATTGGGATCATTGCTGTCAAAATCAAAAACTAGTCTGGCGATCGCTGGATTATTCTGAAATTGAGCAACCCTGACCTGCTTCACCCCAAATCGGTTGATTGGTACATTAGTTTGATGCAACTGCTTAGCAACAGAAGTATTTTGCAAATCAACGATCAAACGCTCGGGATTATCTTCGCGTTGAATACGGATCTGGGGATTACCATTGACTAATAACATCAAGCCATTGCTTGTCAGCCGAATATTATTTAGTCGCATTTCCCTAGACTGGCTGAAGGTACTCAACGATTGGGCTTGTAATTCTGTTATTACAGGAATCCCGTAGCTAGTAGCCACACTCATCAAAATTCCGACTGCTAGTTGTCGATATCGCAAAATAGTTCTCCCGTGGTCATAAAAATCTGAAAGATGAGCTATTGAAAAGCTAGAATATTCTTAAGTAATAGGGTTATATCGATATAAATGCTACATAACCCCTGTACCTTAATACCTGTAATAACTGTCATCATCGGTAAGACTTTAAAAAACGATCGACCCCTCTGGCGATCGCCTCAGCCATACGCAATTGATAACTACTATCAAGTAATTTTGCAGCTTCTGACGGATTTGTGATAAATCCAGTCTCCACCAAAACCGCAGGCATCGAAGTTTTTAAAATTACATGAAACCTAGCTGACCTCACACCACGGTCATTTGCACCTGTAGTTGTCAAAATTTCCTCATGGACAAATTCTGCAAGACTCTTGCCTAGAGACGCACCTGGAGCGTAATAAGTTTCAACCCCAGTTACTGTCGAAGCATTTGCCCCAAGAGAGTTAACGTGAACACTCACAAACGCATTTGCCTTAGCATTCTCCGCAATATCTACCCTAGGCTCTAAATCAAGCTCAATGTCCTCAGTGCGCGTATAAACTACAGAGTATCCCATTTGCTGCAATATTCGTCCTAATTGCTTACTCATTGTTAGCACAATGTCTTTTTCGTAAATCCCATTTCGGGTTGCGCCCACATCCCTTCCACCATGCCCCGCATCAACCACAACTACTTGACGACCATTGCTATTCCCATAGACAACTTTATTCCCAAAAACCTGTGGCGATCGCGAATTTGCCAAAACATTGGTAATCGTGTTTGTGGGAGTGGGCGTTGTTGCAACTTGAGTAAAACTATTTAATTGCAAAGCGATCGCCTGTGGATTAGTTCTGACTGTTTCCTGAATTCGCCAACCTGCGATCGTCTTAATTGTGACTATTACCGAATCACCCACCTGATTAAGGCGAATTTGCTCGATGGGACTATTTGTTCCCAAAATCGGGCGGCGCAACTGCGCTGAAATCCGCACCGCAGGAATCGTAAAAGTGTAGGTATTATTTGCTAAATCAAAATTGCTGCGATAGGCGATCGCCCGACTTGCCTGAATTACCAGTTGACCATAGCCATTAAACACCAATCCATCAATCGTGGCAGGTAAGTTACTGGCTACGGGCAATGTGGTGGGTAAAGATGCAATCGGCAAACTAGGAACTGGCTGACTGGTTACACCATTTGGTCGTAACAACAACAAACTACGCGATGGATCAAACGTACCTTGCCAAGCTACAGGGCTAGAACCATCTAGATCAAAAACTAGTCGAGCGATCGCAGGGGATTTTTGAAACTGTCCCATCCGAACCTGCCTGACACCATAACGATTGACTGCAACTACCGAGTTTTGCAACCAAGGCAGCACTTCTGTAGCCTGTAAATCAATAATGACGCGATCGGGATTAAATACCCGTGACGAACTGATTTGAGGGTTGCCATTAATAGTCAATACCAATCCATCAGCACCAACTTGGACATTTCGCAATTGTAAAGTTGCTGCCACAGATGGCAATTGCGCTTGTAGACTACGATCTTGCAAAGGCTGTTCAATCGTAGTTTGGACTTTCGTTTCCTCTATCTTTGTTTCCTGAGCTTTCAGACCTTGTGCAACAAAGGTATTACCTAGTAAACACAGCAAAAAACAAAGCGATCGCCTATAACGTTGATTCAGTTGGTTCAAGAAAAAATACTCCCATCAAATTGACTAGAGCTTGCCAATCAAAGCTTCAAGCAAAACTTCAAGACAGCAATTCTACAGGAGATAGGGAAACTTTTTCCACTAGAGGCAACTTTCCTAGCCAACGCCGCGATACCTGAGCAAAGCGATCGGGTTCACCACTCACAAAATAGCGAGTCCGAGCGCGACCACTGCGATTATCTAAGCATCTTAAACCCATCAAATCCAATTCCTGCCCCGCCGCTCTCACTACATAAGAAGCAGGATTCACTAAAGCCACATGAGATGGTAAAATTTGCCGAAATACTCCAGACAAATGCGGATAATGCGTACAACCCAAAACCAAAGTATCAATATTCGCCTCAATCAATGGCTGTAAATATTCCCTCGCCACCTGCAACGTATAAGGATCTTGAATGCGATCAGACTCAATCAAAGGCACAAACTCTGGACAATCCACCTGAAAAACTTGAGCTTGGGGATCGCTCTCACAAATAGCCCGCACATAAGCCTCACTCTTTACAGTAGCTGTCGTCGCAATTACACCGATACGTTTACCCTTGCCTACAGCCGCTCGCGCCCCTGGCAAAATTAAACCCAAAATTGGTAAATCAAAATCCTTTCTTACGATATCTAGAGCCAGAGCCGAACTCGTATTACAGGCCATGATCGCCATCTTGACTTGCTCAGTCTCCATCCACCGCAAAATCTCATACACATATTCAATGATTTCCGCAGGCGATCGCTTTCCATAGGGCAACCGCGCCGTATCACCAAAATAAACCACCGACTCATTAGGCAGTTGGCGATGAACTTCCTGTAAAACCGTAAGTCCGCCAACCCCACTATCAAAAACACCAATAGGGCAACGAGAGTCCTGCTGCAAAACCATTCACATCCTCACAATTCACATGAATCACAGTAAAGCATACTTTTCTTAACCTGAGTATCAGCGTAACTAATTAACCTCAAATACAGGCGCACTAGACACTTATACTTTTTCTAGTAGTCAGAATTTCCATGCAAATACTGAACTATATGAAAAACAAACAAAAACTTTAAGGATTACCAATGGATTTATCTCTTATCCCCCCACAGCCTAAAGCAGGGCTACTCAATGTTCTGATCGAAATCCCCGCAGGCAGCAAGAACAAATATGAATTCGACAAAGACCTCAACGCCTTTGCCCTAGACCGCGTTCTCTACTCCTCTGTCCAATACCCCTACGACTACGGCTTCGTCCCCAATACTCTCGCAGACGATGGCGACCCACTTGATGGCATGGTGATCATGGATCAACCCACGTTCCCTGGTTGTGTCATTCCCGCACGCCCCATCGGAATGCTCATCATGATCGACGGTGGCGATCGCGACGAAAAAATTCTCTGCGTCCCTGCTAAAGATCCCCGCTACGCCGAAGTCAAAACTCTAGCCGACATCGCCCCCCACCGTCTGGAAGAAATCGCCGAATTTTTCCGCTCTTACAAAAATCTAGAGAAAAAAGTTACTGAAATCAGAGGCTGGGAAGGAGTAGAGGCTGTACAAGCCCTCGTAACCAAATCAATCGAAGCTGCTTTACCCAAAAACTAAACTTTTTTCTAGCCCTAAAAACCTTACTGGAAGGGAGCTAGAAGGAAAAACAAAAATCAAGCCAAAAAACTTTTCCAAAAACGCTTGACAAACCTATTTAAACAGGTTAACTTAATAAAGCGCTGAAGGGAGCGGAGAGCGAAAGCGAAGCGAACCCGACCTGAAAGGGAGAGGCAAGAACCTAGACA
>JBILGV010000180.1:0-3761 GCA_044350865.1 Pseudanabaena sp.
TGGATGCTAAAAGCAGGATTCCCAGAGCAAGAACTGCTCCCCTATCGGTATCCTCAACCCGAAGAATTTGAGGTGGCAAAACTACAAATTGTTTATTTGGGATGGTTTTTGGGTGATTGGTCTCTAGTCAATAATGCCACCTATGCCTGTGCTAATGGACTAGAAATACGTGAAGATACGGTCGAAAATACAGGCGATCTTTATGGCGTGACTGCCCTTGATGAAGATTGGGTAACGCTCAATCAAATGATTAAATATTATAAGTTTGGGTTTGGGCGTGTGACTGATTATGTGAATGAAGAAATTCGTCTCGGTAGAATGACTCGTGAACAGGCGATCGCAGTTGTCGAAAAGTATGACGATGCTTGCAGTGATGAATATATAGAGAGCTTTTGTGATTATATTGACATATCAGTTGATCGTTTTTGGGAACAGGTTTATGCTTCTCTAAATCGAGATTTGTTTACATTAGCATCGAATGGAACGATTAGTCGTAAGTTTAAAGTGGGCGTGGGAATATGAGTAATCTAACCATTGGAATTGTCGATTATGGAATGGGGAACCATGCATCCGTGATGCATAGTCTCAAAAGTATGGGCTTTAAGGTACGGATTAGTGCCGATCCACAGATTTTAGATCATACTGACATCTTGATTCTCCCTGGGGTGGGAGCTTTTCCATCAGCAATGCAAGCAATGCACGATCGCGGATTAGTGAATTATCTTCAAAAACAAGCTGAGAAGCAACGTCCAATAATTGGCATTTGCTTGGGTATGCAGCTACTAACCACCGCTTCCTATGAGTTTGAGTACACCTTGGGGTTAGATTTAATAGAGGGGGAGATCATCCCGCTTACAGCGTCAAAATGGCATATTGGCTGGAATGCGATTAAATGTCTACAACAGGATTCATTGCTTGAGCCTAGTAATCATCAGGCTTTTTATTTTAATCATTCATTTACCTATCAAGGAGCAGATAAATATCAAATAGCGATCGCTCAACACTCTCAAGCGATCACCGCCGTGATCCGCAATGGTAATATAGTTGGACTACAATTCCATCCAGAAAAAAGTCAAGATGCTGGACGAGAGCTACTTAAAAGTTTGATTATGGGACTTGGTAATGTTAAAACAACGTTTGATCGGAGTTGTCACGGTTAAAGATGGCTGGGCGGTACAGTCCTTTGGTTATAATCACTACTTACCTTTAGGCAAGCCAGAATGTCTCATCGAAAATCTCGATCGCTGGGGTGCTGATGAGATTTTAATACAGGTTATTGATCGTTCACGACGAAAAAGCGCACCTGATTTTCGTTTGTTAGAAAGCATTGGTAAACTTGGTTTATCAACTCCCTTAATCTATGCTGGCGGGATTCGTAATGTTGCTGATGGCGTTAAAGTAATTCAGTATGGAGCCGATCGCCTTGTTGTGGACGCGGTGTTGCATGATGATCTTCAAGAGGTACAGCATCTGTCAGAGAGACTGGGGGCGCAAGCTGTAATTGCCTCTCTCCCTCTATCTTGGCAGAACGGTGGATTGGAATGGTTTGACTATCGCACTCAAACTAGAATGGCGATCGCCGATCAACTTTTAACAACTATTCAATCAGGAATAATCTCAGAAATACTCATTTCAGACTGGTGTCATGAGGGACAAGCCAATAGTTTTGAGCCTAATTTGGTTAAGAAATTCCCATTGCCGAATATTCCTATGATTGCCTTTGGCGGTTTGAGTGAGCCAGCGCAAATAGCAGAATTATTAGTTCAGCCAAATGTTATGGCGATCGCAATTGGTAACTTTCTGAATTATCAAGAACAGGCGATCCAAAAATATAAACAGGCGATCGCGAGTGTCCAACTTCGCAATCCATTTTATAACTCAACCCATTCCTTATTAACTCATGCCTGAACTGCACTCCAAAATTTATTTTTGTCAGCGATGCCTTTACTCAACAGCCCATCCTTTAGGATTAATCCTAGATGGGGACGGTATTTGCTCTGGATGTCGCATTCATGAAGAAAAAGATTTCCTTGACTGGGATGCGCGTTGGCAATTATTGGAGCGCGAAGTCCAGCCATATCGCAATCTAAATGGACAGAATTATGACTGCATTGTGCCTGTGAGTGGTTCTCAAGATTCTTACTACATAGTCTATTTGGTTAAAGAATGTCTGGGGCTAAATCCACTTCTAGTTACCTACAATAAATATTTCAACACGCCATTGGGCATCCGTAACTTAGCCAATCTAAGAATCAAATTTAACTGCGATATTCTCTATCAGAATGTCAACCCTATTGCTGTCAAAAAAATAACCCGTACCACATTAAGACATTTTGGTAGCATTTATTGGACAATTTTAGCAGGGCAAACTGTTTTCCCAGTACAGACCGCTGTGCGTTATAAAATCCCTCTAATCATTTGGGGCGCACATCAAGGACTAGAACAAGTTGGGATGTTTTCCCATACACACGAAGTAGAAATGACACGCCGCTATCGCAAAGATCATGATTTGATGGGGCATGAAGCCGATGATCTTCTATCCATTTTTGACATTCTTAAACAAGAAGATATCTGGCAATATCGCTATCCTAGCGATCGCGATCTACATACAGTTGGTGTACGCGGCATCTACCTCGGTAATTATGTGCGTTGGGATCCAAAAGCCCAACATGAAAAAATGATCCGCGATTACGACTACAAAACAGCATCTTTTCGCCGAACTTTTGATTGCTACGATTACGTTGATTGCTTCAATTACATGGATCTCCATGATCTATTAAAACTTTATAAACATGGCTATTCTAAAGTCACCGATCACGCTTGTCGTGAGATTCGATTTGGAAGGCTCTCCCGTGATCAAGGCTTAGCCCTTGTGCGTAAACATGAATTAGCACCTCTGGCTTACATCAATCAATTTTGTGAATGGTTGGGAATGACTCCGCGATCGCTCCAATTTATGATCGATCAACATCGCAATCCCAAGTTTTGGCATCAAATTGAAACTAATACATGGGAATTTAATGGTTGGAGTAAACAGCAACCTCAATCAGTTAATGATGAGATAGAACAATTACCACAACTTTTTGAAGCCAATAATCATCTGGAATATGGCGAGGATGCTCAATATATTACGATAGGTAAAGGGTTTCCATGAAGTTGAGGCAAAACTGAGAAATGAATATAATTATTCGGGCAGATGCTTCGACTCAAATTGGCACAGGACATGTTATGCGTTGCTTGGCTTTAGCACAGGCTGGGCAAGAGCAAGGGTGGCAGGTGGTATTTATATTGGCATCAGCGAATAAATCTTCTGCTTTGGAGTCTAGATTGCTGTTAAATGGCATGAAAGTCGTGTATTTATCAGTTGAGATTGGTAGCAGTGAAGATGCACAACAAACTGTTGAGATTGGTAGCAGTGAAGATGCACAACAAACTATGGATTTTGCTCAGCAATTTGCTGCTCAATGGATAGTTGTAGATGGGTATAACTTTGGAGCAGACTATCAAAAAACTATTAAATGTTTCGGCATGAGTTCATTATTTATCGATGATTATGGTCATGCAGAATATTACTATGCTGATTTAGTTTTAAATCAAAATATTTCCGTTCATCAAGATTTATATATTAATCGAGAACCTTATACCAATTTATTATTAGGTACAGCCTATACTTTACTCAGAAAAGAGTTTCGGCAATGGCGAAAATGGCACAAAAAAATAAATTCGTGCGCCTCTAAAATATTAGTTACTTTCGGTGGTAG
>JBILGV010000002.1:0-91424 GCA_044350865.1 Pseudanabaena sp.
AATATATAGAAGATCCTCATCATGCTTCTAATTAGCCGAAAGATTAAGGGCAATAAATTGCCTCGCTCGTTTCCCTCTCAGCGCTAAAGCACTGAGTTTCCCACTTACCGTATTATTTCTATGAAATTATACGCCCGTCCCTTTACCTACGGTGCTAAGGGTTTCCAAATTGTAGAATCTAGTCCCAATGATCTATCACCCTATCTCATTTTTTCTCCAACCGAAGTAGTTTTAGAACCAAAACAAACCCGTAGGGTAAGATTATTAGCTCGCCTCTTGCCCAGCATGAATCTAGGGGAATATCGATCTGTTATTTTTGCCGAACCTGTCAAACCGTCAAATAGTTTAAATAAAAAAGGAGGCTTGAGTATTACAACTCGTGCTGGAGTATTAGTGTATGTTCGTCAAGGTGAAACTCGTGAAAGCTTAATTGCCAAAGAAATCAACTACGATCCTAAAACTAAAGAACTCTATTTATCAGTTCACAATGAAGGCAATGTTACTGTCCGTACCCAAGGCAAATGGGAACTAAAGCAAGAAGGAAAACAAAGTTTAGAAGGACAAATTTCTACAACTACTGTTGCTGCTGAAAGTATGAGAAATATTCCCATCACCCTTTCTAAAGATCAGAAAAAACAGAACATCCCATCGGGCAAATATCAACTTACAGGAGAATTGTCTTGGGGAGAGCCGCTTAATCCTACACAAGTACCGTTCAATTTCCCAGTTACTATTCCATAGTGGCTGAGGCTATATTCGATTTTATTAACACCCCATAGCCATGAAGCCTGTATCTGAGATTCATACAAAGCTAGTTGTCTTGCGCCTAAATACAGAAATAATTTGCTCGATCGGTGTATTGCTTGGCATTTTCTGTATGGATATACTAGTTAATGCTCAAGAGTTCAAGAAAGAAAACTCTATCAAGCAACCAACAACTCCCAAAATTACGATTCCCCGTCCTCCAACTAGCCCTACATCTAGCCCAAAGTTATCCCAAAAACTTACCGTTCTTCCGATTGGACTCAATCTTGGGACAAAAAATGTCATTCCTTCCGCAACAGTCAAAGGCGCAGAAAATGGCAAAGAAGCTATTGATTTTAACAACTGGCTAGTTCCATTCGCAGATATCACCAAAGCCTTACAATTTAATGTAACTCCCAAAGATGACGGACAACTAGAATTGAGATCCGTCGGCTCAATTATTACTATCGATCCCAAAGTCCTCATCAATGACCCAGATATTGGTCAAGCCATTTCGATCGAGCAAATTAGAAATCTTTTAAAAATCCCCGTTGAATTTAGTCTTGCCGAATATGCGATCGTCTTGTCTCCACCTTGGTTAAATGCCAGAGTTAGTAATAAACCTTATCAGGAACAAGAAGCTCCAATTAATTTAGTAGGATTACCACAAGTTCCACCTCCTTTTCTTAGTCTTACAGGAATTTCTTTACGAACAAATTTAAATCAAACACAAACTGCTAATCCTAATAATAGTATTAACAGCAGTTTTAATGCCAACTCAGAATTTAAAACCATAGGTAGCATTGCTGGCGGAAGCTTATTCTCAAGATCTCAGCAACAGAATAACAATGGAATTAATAGCTGGCAGCTAAATGAACTACAGTATTTTCGCCCTAGTCCTTATACAGACTATTTAGTCGGTACTCAGTCACCATTTTGGGGTAGATTTGACCGCAACCAAAGCGATTATTTTGGTGTAACTCTAATCCAACGCTCAGGTTATACAGCAGCTAATAATGCTAATTTTTCCTATGGTGGCATTACTCCCCAACAAAGGCTTAGTGCTAACGAATTAGTCCGCAACATTACAGGTGAAGCGCCCGTCGGTACTTTAGTACAATTAGTCACCAAAAATGGCAACTTGATAGTTGCCGAAAAGCTCGTAGATAGTTCTGGGAAATACAATTTTGATAACGTGGTAACTGCTAAGAACTCTTTAAAAGGCAGTGGAAATATTAATTATAAGCTACTACTTTATCCATCAGGAAACTTAAGCGCTAAACCAGAAGAAATCTCTTTAAACTATCGCAATTTACAAAGTCAAGTTAGTCAGGGGAAATCAGCTTTTATCATTAGTGCAGGTGCAAGCCGTATCTCAGGAAAAGATAATTTCTTTGGGGATCTTCGGGATTTTAATGGTGGTGCAGCTTATTATTTAGGACTGACTGATGAAATTACCTTTGGTGCTGGATTAGTTTATGATTCCTCTGTTCAACCATATGGCGAAATACTTTATCAGCCTGTGAATTCGCCTCTAACGTTGAGAGTTGGTGCATTAGCTGGGAATAAAATTAATTTTAATGCTGATATTAGCTATATAACCAATAGATTGAGCTTGAGACTTGGCGGTGATGAAAAATCTCTTATCTCCAACATATATTGGACATTAAGTCCGCAACTTACTCTATTTTCCAATTGGTACTCTGGAGGAATAAATAATCGCTTAGAATCAGGCTTTAATCTAAATCTAAATCCTATATTTTTGAGTTTAAGTTATGATGCTAACAAGGGGATTAATGGAATTTTGCGTGGCAATTTAGCTCCATTTTTGTTTAGTATTCGTAAATTTAATCAACAGATTGCTTCTGAATTAATTTATAACCTCGCTAACAAACGCTCCTTTAATTCTGGTGATGGCGCTATTAGCCTTAACTACGAGACTAGTGACAGCAACTATTTAGCAAGTCTCAATTTAGTTTATCGGACTCCTTGGACAGATAGAGATGGCAAAAGTTTATTAGACTTATCAATTGGTTACGGAGTTGGCTCTCAAGGTAATGGCTTGACCACATCTGCATCTACAGCTATTCTCCCAGGGATAGGATTGAGGCTAGCCTATAGGCAAGCTAGCTTAAATAATAATTCTTCTGCGATAAGCCTTAGTCTCTTTACCAGTGTCTTATTACAATCTGGCGTAGAATTGAGTAACGACCAATCAAAATTAGATAAGTTACGCACTCAGGGAGGCATCTTCTTACAGCCATTTTTTGATAAAAACAGCAATGGCATTCGAGATAACGGTGAAGATCTTTATACTGAAGACCTAGAATCACTATTTCTAATTAATAATCAAACTCTCAGGATGTTTGGGGTATCTCGTCCAAAAAACAGCAGTGAAGGAGTTTTGTTTGATCTACCACCAAATACTTATCGCTTAGATATAGATCCCGCAGGTTGTCCTCTTGGGTGGAAAGTATTACAGACAGGCTATGCGGTTACAGTTGCCTCAGGTACTTATACTACTGTACCAATTCCTCTCGTCCCATCCTATGTAGTTACGGGAACAGCGATCGCTAAAGATGGAAAGCCAATGATTGGTGCTAATGTAGAATTTGTCTCGCGTAGTAATCCCAAGCAACGATTTACATCTATCACTAACAACGTTGGAATTTATTATCTTGAAAACTTAACAGTAGATATTTATCAGGTATTCATTAATGGTAATTCTGCTCAACCCAATATTTTAGAAATAAATTCAGATTCTAAGAATTTTTTAGAACTTAATATACAGCCTTAGGAGCTACAGCCATAGAATCTCTGCTCATTAAGCATCACGTTTTACCAAATTTTGTAATAGCCTATTACATAGTAAATCAATTCAATCAAATTACTCAAAAAACAAAAGGAATGATTGGGAATATTAGCATCAAGCAATCTCTGGGGCATCGTGTTAACAAGATGATTTTTACCAATGAAGGTTCAGTTGTTGCCGCAGAAGGACAAATTGTTACTCAACGAGTAATTGAAAGAGCCAAAGTAAATCATCAAGAACAAGTTATCCGTTAAGTCGTTTACTGGCAAGAAGTAATCGACCTTCTGACTGATGACTATGAAAAGGTTTATGAATAATCTGATTAAGTAAAGATACCGATTGTTTCACTGAGAAGTAAGAGGAAAAAACACGGCTATTCTCGCAGGTTTCAACAACACTTACTAAGAACCAGTCTTGCAGATTATTGTTAAATATCTGATGATCATATTGCTGATTCACAGGTAAAAAAGGCTCGTCTACCCTAATTAATCTACCAGAATTGATATTGGTAATTAATTTTTCCAGTATTTCCACGCTAACTTGTCTTTTCCCTAACTCGGCCGCTACTCTAGCCAAACTACAATATCTAGTCAACGAAGCTTGAGCTTTAACAGCTTGCTGAATACATTCAAAGGAATGTTTTAAGGACGCAAACTTTTCTTCTGGGGAAAGGCTGACTGTTTTTGAGAGAAAGAAGTAATTTAGCCCTTCTAAATAAACTTGACTATCAGCATTGGCAACCGTTACGTATTCTTGCCACTGATTGAGGAAAGGAGTTGCATAACCTAAAGCTGCTATTGCTTCTAACCAGTAGGATTGTTTGGAATGTAGAGGCTTTTCTTGAACTTGTGTTACTAGTAAACCACGTTCAGCTAATTGTTGCGATCGCTCTGGTTTACAAGCAAACAAGTTTAATTGGTAGCCATCTACTGGCTGATTCACATCAAAAGGAACTAAACAACCGATGCTAGAAATTAAGTAGTAAGTCTCATAGCCTAGATTTTCAAATAGCTGAATTAACCGCATATTAATATGTTTGCCATGCTTAAGTTCAAACATAATTAATGGCGATTGCTCAAAGAAGAATCTTTTCCCACCTGCGAGAATCTTGGCTTCTTCTCCTTCTGCATCTAATTTAATAAAGTCAATTCTCTGCCAGTTACGCAAGGCTAATTCTTCATCCAAGTTCAGCAGTTTAATAATTTCTTGTTGTTGAGATGAATTATCGGGCTGTAGAGAATTTAGTTCACTATTTGTTGATAGAAATAAAGTTGCTTCACCCTCACAATCTGATAAGCCAGCATTGACTATCTCTACATTCGTAAAACCATTAGCTTCTACACCTTTTCGCAATAAGGAAACAACTGAACTAGCAGGTTCATACGCCGTAATCTTACCTTCTCCTTGGAGTAACTTAGCTATAGTTAAGGTATAGACTCCATGATTAGCACCAATATCTAGGATTTCCATCCTTGGTGTAATCAGTTTGCGAATAAACTCCATTTCTGGCTCAAACCAATCGCCCTGTTCTAGTAAAACATAAGTTGTCAAGCTGTTGATATCATTCTTAACACATACTTTAATCCCACCCTCAATCTCCACTAGGCATTCATCAGGATCAGCATCCGTGAATTTAAAATATTTAAGCTCTTCAGAATTGTGAGCATTTTTTAGAGAAATTGGAATGATTTTATTAGTAGGTCGAGAACGATACTGTTGTAAAAAACCTTTGAAATTTTCTCTTAGTTCACTATCATCAGGTGCTAATAACAATGCACAGCGATAATATTTTTCTGCGTCTGCGATTAAGTCCTGTTCTTCTAATAATTTACCTAGAGCTTGATAGGTGGCAGCAGAACCGCGATTAATGGCAAGAGATTGCAAATAAGATGGAATTGCATTTTCTACATCATCTAAGGCTTGATAAGCTTGACCTAAATGATAGTATCCCTGAGCATCATCAGGATGATTTTCGATATATTGTTGATAGTAATTAATAGCATCAGCGGGTTCTAATTCCACAGGAATAGAAGCATGATTAGGGAGATTTTCGCTGTTAGATCCTGTGGTTTTTTCAATATAAATCTGCCACATTTGGCGATAAGCTGCTTCTAAAGTGTTGGCGATGTTTTTCACATCCAACAAAGGAGACTGCTGCATTCGTTCGCGCATATTTGAGCGCAAAGATTGGAGATAATCTGGATTTTTGGCTAATGCGATCGCTCTTTGAACATACTCGACGGCACTATGGGCAATACAATCATCCAAACCAACACTATGCAGAATACTGGCACTCATCCGCTCCATTTTCCTAGTTCCTGCTAGGGTTAATGTTGGTACTCCCATCCATAGGGCTTCACAAGTCGTAGTACATCCCGTATAGGGAATACTATCCAAATGCAGATCAACCTGATTATAAAGATTTAGATGGTCTTCATCAGCAGCAAACCCACCATATAAGAAGATGCGTTTAGGATCAATACCCTGTTCCACAAAGGGAGTTTGAATTTTCTCAGTAATTAAGGGACTAAATACATCAGAACTAGCGCATTTTAACACCAAGCGAGAATTAGGAACTGCTTTGAGAATTTCAATCCACAGCGCAAAAGTTTCTGGTGTAAGTTTGCGTAAATTATTAAAAGATGAAAAAGTGAAAATTCCCGTTTTTTTGCTAGGAAGTTCAGTAATTTTCGGGGCATTTTCGAGAGGTTCATAACCTACATAGCAACGGGGTAAACGCCATATAGTTTCGCTGGTTTTTTCCTCTGTATCATCGGGATGAAGAACCTGATCAGTAATCCAATAGTCAATTGTCGGTAAGCCTGTAGTAGCAAAATAGCCCAAGTATGTAGTTTGAATCGGCGCTGGTTTCATCCCCAAGACCATCATCCGATTGTTTGCAGTATGCCCTGCCAAATCAACGATAATATCTATACGGTCTGCTTGAATTAATTTAGCTACTTCTAAATCTGAAAGACCCACAGTAGAACGCCAAGCATCGCAGATATCTATAATTTCCTCTGTAATTGCATCAGGATCATTGACTTCACCATAGCAGAAAACCTCAACTTGAGTGCGATCGTGATGTTGAAAAATAGGTTTAATAAATGAACTTACCGAATGTCTGCGAAAATCAGGGGAAATATAGCCAATGCGTAAACGACGGTGCGGAGTTTTATCGTTAGGGTGATTGGTTAGAGTTGGTAGCCATTGACTAACTACCTGCTGTTGATACCACAATTTAGCAGAATCTAATATCTCTTGAGGTGTAAAACTGATCAGAGAAGATAAATTAAACAGAAAACAAGAATGTAGTTTAGGATTATTAGGATTAATTTTCAGGGCTTCATTTAACAGACTAATACACTCTGATAATTTTCCTTGCTCACCAGCAATAAATCCCAAAAGTTCATAAGTTTCGCTATGATTAGGATTTAATTGCAGGACTTTTTGGAAACATTCTTGGGCTAAATCTGCTTGTCCATTTTTATAGTAAACATAACCTAAATTTTTTAAGGAATCAATGTAATTTGCATCAATTTTTAAAGACCGACGATAGGAAATAATTGCTTCTGGATAGCGTTTTTGATTTTGTAAAATACAACCTAAATTATAGTGAGCCAAAACACAATCTGGATCTAGTTCAATCACCGATTTAAAATAGATTTTGGCTTGTTCCCATTTCCGTTCACGCACCAACATTGCCCCGGTGTCGTTTATTTCTTCTGTGAGATTAGGCAATAATTCCAAGTCAGTTTCTCCCAACAGATTTTGGATGAAATCTGCACCTTCTCCTTGTTGCCAAAGTAAAGCTAAATTGAATTTTGCCCCCTGATGCTTTGGATCTAAGTGCAAGACTTGAGAAAATTGTTCTATGGCTTTAGTAAATTGCTGTTGACGTTTAAAAATCAATCCTAAGCGATAGTAAGCCTTGGTATAATTATCATTAATGGTGATAGCATAAGTATAATTATCAATAGCTTTTTCCCAATCATCCTCTTGTTCATAGACAAAGCCCAGATTATAATGAGATTTCGCCAACTGAGGTTGGATATTCAGAGCGCGTAAATACCATTTTTCTGCTAGTTGTAAGTCATTTTGTAAAGTTAGGGCTGTTCCTACTAAGTGGCAAACTTCCCCAGCTTCATGTAACCGCCCCATTGCAGTTAAAACAGTGATCAGATATTGATCAATAGATTCATAAAATTGCCTCCGTAATTCTGTCTTTATCTGGCTGAATTTACCGATAATTTTATCAATTTGGATTAGTAGTAGTTCTAATTGAATTGCTGCTAAATGTTGTTCTAATTTTTCAGATATACTAAACTCGTCTTCGTCATTAAATTGCAGTAGCAATGGTTTTAGTAAAGTTTCAATAATTAAGCATTGCTCAGAACTGAAAATTTCTGTCCATTGTCCTACCGTTTCAGGTGCTGGTAATTGATACTGCTTTAATAACAAATCAATTTCCGATTCGCTAAATTCAATATTTAAATATGTTGCTAACTTAGAAATTTCTGAATGTGGTTCTGAAATTAATTTTTCTCTGCGAATTAATAAAGTTTGATTACTATCAATAAACCACTTTTCTTGGTATTGTTGCCAAAGGTTGATAAAAGTAGCTTCAAAGGTTACTTTCTGTTCTAAAGAAGCGATGACAGCAGCCAAAATTCCTCGGATATCTTGATGCAGGTAAATACTCTTAGCTTCACCGTGCTGAATTTTGTCTAATGCTGAATTTGAGGGAATCTGATATTGAATTAATGTTACAGATGAGGATGGTTGTAAAAGCTGAAAATAAGCATCTATTTCCGAGGCAGTATTGCAAATAGTTCCTTGAATATTACTCTTATCTATTTGAGTTAGTAAAGACTGGCAAAGGTTATAACCCAGACTTCTCAAATCCTTAGCTGTTCCACCACAAAAAATAATCATAAAACCCTTCACATCCTGATAATTTCTAAAAAACAATGCTCAAATAAAGGCAAATAAAAATAGATTGATTGAGCCTGAACAGGTTTCCCAGAGATAAATAAGCTGGTAACTACTACCCCCCTCAACAAAAATGTAGTGACAGATGCTTGTGATGTGTGGATACAGTTGGTGTTCAATCGAATCAAATTATCCCCCAGTTGAAGCTAGGGGATAACTTGTATAACATAGGGCATTGATTTTTAGCCTATGTCTCATAAAGGTGGTTGACGATTCCTTCTATTTCTTTTGATGAGTAGGAATCGCCGACTTTCTTTAACTAGTCCAAGGCAGCAGAACCACCACTTTGCCAAGATTTGACGATACCGATAATGTCACTGAAGCGGTTAGCAGTGGTGGCAGCCGCAGCAGTAATAGCACGAGCAGTAGCAGCTTCAACTGTACTTGCAGAATATGTTGCTGCACTACCAGACATATTTGCTGCTGTAATTGCAATTGCGCTGGGATCTGTGCCTACGCTTGCATAAGTAGCGTTCATTGTTACTGTACCACTGGATGCGAAATCATTTTGTGGGTACACGATTTCCGCAGCAAAGCTGTTAGTTGTACCATTGGATAAAACACTAGTCAGCGCACCAGATACTCTAGATTGAGAATCAGCAGCTTGAGCTTGAGCGGACTCAGCATTGATGAATGAACCTGCAACTGCTCCACCTGCTAAGAGGGAGGCAATAGCAGCGGCTTTTAAGACTTTGTTAGACGTTGATTTCATGATTGTATTGCTCGGATAATTTATGAAAATAGGACTTAAATAGCAGCAAAAACTCTTATTGCCTGCGATCTCCACAAACTTATTTTCAGCTTTTCAAGTTGAAGATAGGAATCAATTTTTTTTAAGGATGAAAACAAATTTTCATTGATTAAACATCCCCCCCGTAAAAATTAATACCCTAAAAGTATAGATGCCAATGTCAAACAACCAATACTTTAAGTTTTTACTAGATAAGTAAGAACCTATTGCAAACAAATATACACAGAAATTCGATATTTGTCAAGGTTTTACTGATCATAAAATATGAGTGGATTTTTCTGGCGGCTAGATTCAGTGTGCAAACTAATTGAAGAATTAGTGCGACGGATTGATAATATTGAGCAAAACATGGCAGCATTGGGGGGAGAAAATGAACTACTCAAAGAACAAGTCGCAAGAACTTCGGCTAACTCATTACAGCCACCATCAACCGTAAGTGCATTAAATTTAAATATTTTAAATAAATATGAAGAGACAAGATACCTTCTGGACTGCTGGACTGCTGGCAACTTTGTCCATGTCGTTACTTTTCCCCGCAAAAGTCCTAGCAACTCAGGCAGAAAAAGTAGATGATTTTTTAAGCGTCAATGCTGATAATCATGCTAATGAAATTTATTATAATGCATTAGGTCAACATTCAAATATAAACAATATTAATAGCTTTCATTTATACAAGTTGAATTACAATTATACTTTTAGTGATGAGATATTAATCGCACAGGAAACGAACAATCAGCAGCAAGCACAATTTACTCCAATTCAGCCAAACTTACCTGTAGTTCCCAAAGAAATACCCTCTTTACCTATTCCAGAAGATAAACCAGAAACTAAACCAGCATTAGCCCCAGAACAAAATAAAAAAGTATTAAAAACTTTAATGCGTAATTTGTTAGACAATAGCGCATCAAGATATCCATTTTTCGTGAACACAAGTGATAAATTAATTATTAATCCTCGTAATTTTCAACCGTCAAAATTTACTTTCTATTCAAATTTCGGTTTTGATCTAGATAAATTCGAGCCAAGTAATGCCTTTCAAAAAGAACAATTTAGCGATCCACTAATTAAATCAGCTAATATTTCTGTTTATCCCGATGACGAACAATTATATTGGGTATTAGATGGCAATCGTGTGGTTATCGAAACTCAGGGAAGACATCTTAATTTTGGGTATCAGGGAAATAGTTTTCAACAAAAATTCAGACAATCTGCTCAAGTCTCCACGGTTTTTTGGGGTGTACAAACAGCATTTGGTATTCCTAATATTTTGGCAGATTTAGTAGGAGATAAGAAATTAAATGACGTAAATATTATTAGTGCAGCGTCGGAAATAGCCTTACCTTCAGGAGTTAATATACCTGACAATAGCAGTTTTAATCTAAATATTACTCGATCTGATGGTAGTTTATTCCAAAAACTTATTCCCCTAGATGACACACGCAAAGCAACTACAGATGAACTGCTAGGAGGAGGAGCTTTCTTTGGTAATTTAGATGCTACAAATGCACCTAAATTTTTACAAGGCTTTCCAACTGTCAATTTACAACCTTTATTAAATAATGGAGTCAAATTGGAAGCTGGCAGTATTATTCCCCGTGAAAATCTCACTGCTGCTGGACTAACATTAGGTGATTTTTTTACTAAACAGGGATATTCATTTAAATCTCCAATTACTTCTCTTCCTGGTATCAAAACTTTACAAGTGAATCAAATTGATAATAATGATCTTCTAGCAGTTCTTAGCAATCCCTTCTTAACTAAAGAACAAAGAGATTTTCATTATCTTAATTCCTTAATGTGGTATAACCTTGGACAACAAAGTCCTGAAGTTACTACTACTTCTATATTAAGTCCTAAAACTCAAGATTGGTATAGATATACTTTGAGTTGGTCACATAACCGCACTTTACTACAATATGACTCAGAAAAAATTAAATTAAATTATTTAAATGTTTTTGCTAATCTTGGTTTATCTATAACTACAGCCCAATGGCAAAATACGGATTTAAATCAAACTGCAAATGCTAGTCTAGGATTAATGCTGGGCAGTATTTTTAGTGTTATTAATCCGAGTAATTTGGATGGAACTATTAATGAAGCAAAAGAACAGTTTAACACCTTAAAACCTTTAGCAACCTTGACAACAAAAGCCACATCTCAACAACGTAGACAAATGAACGAAAGGTTAAATAATACACTAAGTTATGGTAATACCAATAGTAATCTTGCTCAAGTTTCTGGAAGTTATACTTTTTCAGGAAATATCACTTCAGACAGTTCATTATTATTACAACTAAGAACAGGTATTTATCAACGAACTGTCCAATTTATTCAGCAAATAGTACAACCTTGGACTGATGAAACTCCTGTTGTCATAGATTTTGTTCGTCCTAGTGATTTTGGTCCAATATTTTTTCAAGGTATTAATATTCCCACTAATTTAACTGAAATTAATGCTTCTGAAACGATTAAATTTACATTTCTGCGGGCAGAAACTTCAGATGGAAAAGTTTTATTTGATAAATCTTATGTCTTTGATAATAATCTGGATAGTTTATTTACAGCAGTTCCTATGATTGGGGGAGGGAAAACTTTTGATATGAGTTTTGGTAGAATTCAACTGAGTACGTCTCGACAAAGGGAAATTGGAATATCTTCTTATACTGGAAATCTTTATTTACCAGCAGTGGAATTTGTCATGTCTGGAAGTGTTGATAATTTGAGTTATTCCTTATCTACAGGTATGTGGTTTAATCTTTTTCCCGATTCGGCACCAATGATTGATAATAATTTGGGTAAGTTAAATCCTAATGCTACAGCAGAAACTTCTCTCGGAGGAATGGTAAAGTTTGCTGCTAAAGCAGATTTTCGGAATACTTTTTATGATCAAAATCAGCAATGGGATACAATTATAGTTAATTCACCTTTTTTCTCCCTAAATTATAATACTAATCCTAATCGGTTAAATTTATCAAGTCTTTCTATTGGTAATGTATTTCAGTTTGTGAAATCAGATTTTAATATAACCTTTTATCCAGTATTAAGCTATTCTCCTATAATACTTAATCCTGATGTTCAATCTACTAATTTAGGTAAAATTAACACTTTTTTACTGTTTAATTTTTCCCATAAAAGTGGTTTTAATTTTAATAATTCTTTTTCTTTTGGTAATCAAACCTTATACCAAATTGAAGCTACTTATGATGTTCTCAAAAACCAAGAATTAGGGACTATAACAATTGGTCCATACTATTCATCTTATTCTACAGCTACCAAGGGATTGGAAAATCAGTTAAAAGATCCTAACTATGGGATGATATTTCGTTATGCAAGTGCTGATTCTGGTTTAATGCTAAATTCTCGTTTAGGTAAAAGTAATGATGGGTTTAGAGGGGAAGTAAATCTAGAATTTAAGTTTTAGGGAATTTCAAAAACTCTCTCCTGATAGGAGAGAGACTTTGATTTGCTTGCATGGTCACTAATAAAATCCAAATTTATCCAAATTCAAAATTAATCTAAAGCTGGTACAGGAAATGAAAGATTGACACTATTTATTACAGAACCCAAGCTAGGAATTAGAGTTGTATTAACAATAAAATTGACATCTCCACTAGAAACAGTATTTCCAGAAGGTAGAACTACATTAATATTAGATAAAGTGGTAGTTGCTGCTGGAATAGCAACAGATTTGCTTCCTACCCCTGTCTGAATTTGAGGTAAATTATTGCCTTCTTGAATTACAGAAATAAAGCTAGGAGTTGTATTACCTGCTGCACCGTTAACAACGAAATTAGCTGGTAATTGAAATGTCGAGGTAGGCTTAGGAACTGTGATGCTAGGCTTAGGAACTGTGATGCTAGGCTTAGGAACTGTGATATATATGCTGGGAATAAATTGCGCTTGAACAGTTTCAGGTATTAAGGTTGATAAGATGATAATTAAAAACAACCCCTTAATTTTAAAATTAGTAACAGGTTTGATTTTGGGTGTCATTGATTTTAATCCGTTATTTCAAAATATTAATTTGACACTCTCAGGTGTGACGACTCCCAGCCCTAACTCGCGGACGAGTATAGGGTGGGCTTCTCAGCTAATCCTGCTATTGCATCGGAAGCACACTGAGCTTTGTAACGACATCGAACGCCCCTCGACACCGAGAAAGTTAGACTTTCCAAGCTTGGTTTCTCCATTCGAGAAAAGCTTTTTATCCTTCATTCCTTGAAAATTTTACATACAGGAGGCAGTTACAAATTAATGTTACACTTCCCTGTAAAATGCCATATTTTCAATTATCAACGTTCATTATCAACCAGCGCTTTCAGCCTTGTTGATTGCATAATTATAACTGAAATGTTGGCTTCGTTCAAGATAATTGTCCATCGGTGGTGTATCGAACTCTTAATCGACGCGCTTACATTCCGTCAATCACCGTGGCTAATTATGACTATTTTAAGAAATTAGAAGAAAGCGATCGTAAGGCATATAACCACTCAGCGCTGAGAGTGTCAACACATATTGATTATACAGACAGTTTATTGACACCAATATTTCTATTAAGAATTAACAACTCAGCAGCTTCCGCAGTCAAAGGAGGGGAGAATAAATAGCCTTGACCATACTCGCAACCTAGCTGTTTGAGAATTTCCATTTGTTCAACTGTTTCCACGCCTTCAGCAACGACACGCATGTTCAAGGTATGCGCCAACACGGTAATCGTTCGCACAATTTCTATATTTTCTCCGCCATCACTCATTTGATTCACAAAGGCTCGATCAACTTTGAGAATGTTAATCGGAAATCGATGTAAATAGCTAAGAGAAGAATACCCCTGACCAAAATCATCAATACTTAGTTGGATATTTCGCGCCCTCAATTGAGAAAGCTTAGCGATCGTCTGTTCCCCTTGATCCATCAATGTACTTTCGGTAATTTCTAAACGGATTGCACTGCCATCAATCCCAGTCTCAGCGAGAACAGCATCTAGTTTATCGAGCAAATCAGCCTCACGGATCTGATGACTAGCGAGATTGATACTCATCTTTAAATCCGCATCTTCAGGGAATTTAGTTAGCCATTTTTGAAGTTGTTGACAAGCTTCTTTCATTACCCAATCGCCAACAGCCACAATCAATCCTGTATCTTCAGCGAGTGGAATAAATTCAATGGGAGAGATAAAGCCTCGTTTAGGATTTTTCCAACGAATTAGAGCCTCAAAACCAGCTAATCTATTGGTTTTTAAAGAGATGATTGGCTGATAGTAAAGTTCAAACTCTTGATGCTCTAAAGCATAATGCAGTTCACTCTCTAACTGCGTCAATCGTAGGGTCTGTTCATACATTTCTTGATCAAAGAGAGTATAACGACCTTTGCCAAGGGATTTAGCGCGATACATAGCAATATCGGCATCTCTCAAGAGATCTACACAATTATCATAGGTGGGTGTATGGATGACAATACCTATACTGGCACTCGAAAAAATTGCTTCGCCTTGGACGATGATCGGTGATAGAAATTTATTAAGAATGCGATCGGCGACAATCAAGGCTTCACTAACATCTTTAATGTCATCAACCAAAATCGTGAATTCATCACCACCGATACGAGCGACAGTATCAACGGAACGGAGGCATTCCTGTAGAAGTTTACCGATCGCTTTTAAGAACAAATCCCCAACATTATGCCCCAGACTATCGTTAATCATTTTGAATCGATCTAAGTCAATAAAAAAGATTGCGAATAGATAATTAGGATGACGTTTGCTGTAATTTATGGCATGTTCTACTCGATCCATAAACAAATTGCGATTAGGCAACCCAGTCAGCGCATCATGGGATGCATCATGAGCAAGCAGTTCAATGGAATCTGAAAGAGCCGTATTCAGTTTACGCAGTTGGGAAACATATATGTAGCTCTGCATGACAATCATCGAGCCAAGATAGGTAAATACAGCAGGGGCTAAGGGTATCCACCATCCTCCAAGAAATAACAAGTAAGTGCCGCCAAGCAATCCACCAGCACACAGCACAACAGAGCCGACAAAAAAGATTAACCTTCTAGTTGAAAACACCCAAATTAGAGCCGCGCCAGTTAATGACCATGCGGCAATCCATAACTCTTCCCAAACATCTGACCAGACTTTAAATAGAGGACGATTTTCGAGAACTGAGCCTAAAATCAATTTGATAATATTCGCTTGAAACTCGACTCCTGAAATTTGAGTTGGAGAAGTAATAAAATTACTGCTATAGGGGGTATAAAAAATATCATTGAGACTGGTGGCTTGAGCGCCAATTAGGACAATGCGATCGCGCAGCAAGTTAGCAGGGATGCGATCTTCTAAAATATCCTCAAGCGATACATGGCGAAATTTTTGGGCTGGTCCATGATAGTTCATCAGCACTTGATAGCCCCCAGCATCAGTGTGAACATAGCCGCCGTCATCGCGCTCTAACGGCTTAAAGACAGTTTGATGAAGTTGTAAATTTCCTGAATCTGAAGCTTGGGGTTCAATTCCTTTGTCCTTGAGATAAGCAAAGGCGATCGCTAAGCCAAGACTCGGTAAAGGAGCCGCACCTTCTGAAGTGGGATAAAGGAAAGCGCGACGCAAGCGCCCATCAGGATCAACAATCACATCATTAGCTGCGACCTGCCCTAGAGCCTTCAATGCGGGTGGTGCAGCGATTCCCTTGCTCGTGCGATCGCCAACACTTTTTTCGATGCCAATCAGATTTGGCGTGGTTTTAAATACTGCTTCTAGTTCAGCGTAACCTTCCCCTACAGGCACATCACGATAGAGATCAAGTCCAATTACTTTCGGTTGTTGCGCTCTAATTTTAGTTAAAATTTTGGCAAGTGTATGGTCAGACGCGGGCCATCTCCCCAAATAGCTAATATCCGACTCCTGCACACCGACGATAATGATCCGCTCGTCCACTGGTTCCGATGGGCGCAGTTGGACAAATAAATCAAAGGCAGCCCACTCACTCGGTTGTAGCCAACCTAACCACCGCAATCCGAATACTAATAAATAGATGCTACCACTAGACAGAAAAAACCCGCTCCACTGTTGCAGAGCATAAGGTAGTTTTGTCCAATTCGACTTAATGGTCTTGATCGCGATCATTTAAAGAAATTTAATTGTACGCGCCCCCCTAAGCCGAACTTGTTGCACTAAATCTTGGAAAAGGTTAGAAGCTAAATTTTTCTCTAGATTACTCAGTGTCTATGCAAGAAATTCAGATATGGAAGCGATCGCATCTTACCAAATTTTCGCTCTGATGTATGCAAGCGTTTTGTCGTAAGCTTACAAGGCTTGGATTAGCACTTATGGGCTTTTGAGTATAGTCTTGGACAAACAAAGGCTGCACAGGTTGACTTTTTAAACGTGAACCACCGCCTTGAGTCCGTTCGGGCTTGGGGCGGTCAGGTGGTATGTATCCGCTCTGTGCGATCGCTATGTCTGACTGATTTGTAGCAAAAACTAGACCCCCAATCAAGGCTGTCGCAAACGGGAAAATATTTCTGTAGGTCAGTGTCATATCATTTCTGACTCTCTAAATTTAATCTGCTACTTGGAATTATACCCAAGAATAATAAAAAATATTGTTCTTAGTAACTTTCTTGGCAAAAAACTTTTTTATATCAAGCGCCATAATGCTTAACATATGAATAGGAATCCAAAAAATAGATGATAAAGTGAAGTCTCATCTTTAATAATTTTTATTTTTTACAATTAAGAAATTATTTAAGGGCTGCGGAAATTGTGAGGAGTTTATAACCTTTACGAGAGGGCTTATTCGCTATATGTATAGAAGCTTCAGGTTTTCACAGGATTATTTAAAAAGGTTTCAGATTATGTGATGTTCAGTATCTTGTGCTACATATATCAGTCGATTGTTTGTGTTTTATCAATACTTTCATCTACCGTGTTGCCAAGTGCAAGTATTGTCTTTGTGACAACTGAGTAAAGTGTATTTAAGGATACAAGAAAGATAGCTGCAACTGTTCGGAATATTAATCAGAAATCAGCCAAACCGCCTCAATAGAAGGTTGTAAAAATTTACACAATCATCTTGGTGAAGAAGACATATATAATGCGATCAGAATCTGTCCCCTTCTCACATAATTCATGCCCAAATTCATGAATCGATTCATGCATAATCAGTCGAGAGCGTTTCGCAAAAAGTTTTGGGATTTACTGCCCAAGGCGATCGCTTTATTGTCAGTTAGTTTATGCATATTTGCCTTAGTCGCCTGTGAACCAATTCCAGAACCAAATCAATCATCAATCGGCAGTACCAATCGACTAAAAACTGTATTGAGTCGCGGTAAGTTGGTTTGTGGTGTGAGCGGCGAGTTGCCAGGCTTTAGTTTTGTGAATAAAGAGGGTAAATATTCGGGGCTAGATGTGGATATATGCAGAGCGATCGCAGCAGCGCTGTTTGATAATCCTGATGCTGTGCAGTATCGTAATCTCAATGCCAAGGAGCGTTTTACTGCTTTGCAGTCGGGCGAGATTGATGTTCTAAGTCGCAATACCACATGGACATTAAGCCGTGATACTTCTTCTCGTTTAGCTTTTATGCCTGTAGTTTTTTATGATGGACAGGGGGTGATGGTGCGGAAGGATAGCAATATTAAAGCGATCGCCGATCTTAAAGACACAGATATTTGCGCTCAAACAGGGACGACTACGGAGCAGAATCTCGCGGATCAAATGCGAAAGCAAAATCTCGCCTACAAACCTGTGGTTTATGAAGATGTGAATGCTACTTTTAATGCTTATCAGTCAGGGCGTTGTGTAGCGATTACCGCCGATCGCTCAGCTTTGGTGGTGCGCCGTACCCGCCTTGCCGATCCTGAAAATCATCTGGTTTTAGATTTTGTGATCTCCAAAGAGCCGTTAGCGCCAGCCGTAGGGGATGGGGACTCGAAATGGGCGGATATTATCAAGTGGATTATTAATGCGGCGATCGAGGCGGAGGATTTAGATATTTCTTCTGCAAATCTGGCGACATTGACCAAAAGTAATAATGCAGAAATTCGCAGATTTTTAGGGGTTGATGGTAGCTTGGGTAAAGATATGGGAATCAGTAATGATTTTGCCTTGAGGGTGATCAAGCACGTCGGTAACTATGCCGAAATTTACGATCGCAATCTTGGTAAAGATAGTCCATTTAAATTGCCACGCGGACAGAATGAACTCTGGAAAAATGGCGGTTTAATGTATTCGCCGCCGTTTCGTTAGGAAAAAGCGCTTTGCAATATACAGCAAAAACGTAGGGGCAATTCATGAATTGCCCTTACGTTTTTGCACCGATAAATACATCAAATCAAAACGCCTTACCAACCAAAAATTGAAGCGATCGCTGGTTGTGTTACAGGAGTACTCTCCGCAATATCAACATTATTAGTTTCATCAATCAACTCTTCTGTACAAAAAGTCGCCTGACTAAAACCACCAAACTGCTTAACCGTGCTAGCTCGCATCCGCACATTGGGGGCAGGAAACCAAAAGCGCTCATAGGAACTCATGGATGGATAATCAGTACTGAGTACCAGCGCCTCTTCATCATCGATTTCATAGCGTCCGATTACGGGCATAATTTCCGCGTAGCCGCGTTCGCGCAATAATTTGCCTTTACGTCCTGTCTCATCATCTGGTACAAGTGCAAACACCGTTTCTCCAGCATGATTTTCGGAATCTTCCTTGTCCCACGCCATTGTGCCATCCCATTTCACATAGGCTCCACCGATCGCAGTTGTGGGTTCGATCTCATGCATTTGGCAGATTTCAATTACTTTGGCATCATCGGCGTTGAGTGGATTCACATATATTTCCGAGCCACCTTTTTCAGCACGACGAAAGGCTAAATGATGGGTAGTTCGTTGCGATCGCCAAGTTCCTGCGCTTTTTTGGAAAAATTCTAATGCATTCATGGGTTAATAAAATTTTTTATAGGGCAAATAAAATCGGAGATTGGTTAATTATAAAACAAAGGGAAGGGCGACGCTTCGCGCCGCCCTTCTCTACTTTGGGATTTGAGGTTTCAGCTATTTAGCCGATGGAAAAACTAAGCTTGTTTGCGAAGCTATAAACAGCAACATAGATGTTTCGTTAAGCCCATTTGAAGCGAGGTTTGGACTATAAAGTTTGAATCTCGCTATTTTTATTGAGATATTGCGATTTTATTTTGCACTTTTCTCGCTACAGTCTGTTTAACTGGTGCGATCACATAATTAATAATTAAGTTAAGCCTGTTTTCGATTAAACATTTCAATCATTAATCGAATATTTTCGGCTTGAGTTTTGGCTGTGTCAGCTTGGACTTGGGCTGATTCAGCTTGGGCTTGGGCTGCAATGGCATAGCGATCGGCGGTTAAGGCTTGCTGTTTAAATACTTCTTTAAATTCGTACAATTCATTTTTAATGTCCACAACATCAAGGGCGACAACATCATTTCGGGTGTAAAGATGCTCAATTAGGTTATTGATATTGGTATTTGTGATTCTTGTCTGCTCTGCTAAAGTCTGCACAGAATGAGTTAGAGCTAACAGAGCCGCTTCTAATCTTTGTGAGTCAATCATGTGTTTTACTCCTTTAATATTTTTTTAACTAAGAATAAGCATCAATCAAGCCATGTTGTAGCGCGTAGCGCACTAGCTCAGTACGGCTACTTGTGCCAGTTTTCCCAAATAAACGACTGACATACTTCTCCACATTCCGAATCGTTGTGCCGAGACGCTTGGCAATTTCTTTATTCATTAAGCCCTCAACCACAAGTTCCAAAACACTCTGTTCGCGGGGCGTAAATTCAATCTTGATCGGGGGAGGCGTGACGTTGATCGCTGGCTTTTGTTTGAGCAGAGCCTTTATCTCGGCAAGCTGTCCTGCCAGATCGGTCATTTCCGAAGTGTTGCTATTGGCGGTAACAGCTTGGATCGCTCGTCGCGCAATTAAATTTTCAGCGATCGCCACTAGCTCATCAGGATCGAAAGGCTTCGATAAATAGGCATCACAACCCGCGTTATAGCCCTCAATCCGATCCTTAGTCATTCCCTTCGCAGTCAAAAAGACGACGGGTAAATTCAAAAATCTGACATCTTCGCGCATTTGCTTTAGAAATTCATACCCACTTACCTGCGGCATCATGATGTCCGAAATCACGAGATCGGGCGTGGTCTGCTCTAACAGTTGCCATGCATCACGCGCATTATTGGCAACCTGTACAGCATAGCCACTATCTTCGAGATAAGCTTGCACCGCTTCTCGCAATCCTGGTTCATCATCCACAAGGAGGATATGTCCTGACATAACGTTATCCTTAGAAATTAATTCTTAAATGCTTTCTTAGCGATCGCAATATTCGCCACTATATAATATAGCGAGAATATGGTGGTTCAATGAATATAACAGTCAAGCTGCGCCGACAAACTTCCCGTAATAGCGAACCCACTTATCAAACTTATCAAATTGAAGTCAATCCCGATCGCACAACTGTACTTGATGCCTTACTCAAAATTCAGGGCGAACAGGATGGCTCGATCGGGTTTCGGCGCAACTGCCGTAATGCCATTTGTGGATCTTGCTCAATGCGAATTAATGGGCGATCGGGCTTGGCTTGTCAGAAGCATATCAGCGAGGTAACGGGCGATCATGATACTGAATTGGTGATCGAACCGATGCAAAATCTACCCGTGATTAAAGACTTGATCGTGGACATGAGTAAGTTTTGGGATAATCTCGCCAAAGTCGATCCCTATGTCTCCACAGCCTCAAGACAAATCAGTAAAACTGAATTTTTGCAAACCCCAGCCCAACGCGCCAAACTCCAAGCCGCCGCCAATTGCATACTCTGCGGTTCTTGCTATTCTGAATGTAATACTGCGGCTGTAAGCGATCGCTTTGTTGGTCCCCATGCTTTAGCTAAAGCGTACCGAGTGATGGCAGACAATCGCGACGATCGCACTGAGGAACGGGTGGAGAAATATAACGAATCAGGATTTGTATGGGACTGCACGCGCTGTTATAACTGCAATGAAGTCTGTCCCGTGGAAGTGCAGCCACTAGATCGCATTTCTCAAATTAAACATGAGATCCTTGCGAATCCTAATTTGCCAGAATCTACGGCTCAGCGTCATCGTCACACGATGGTTGATCTGGTTAAAGAAGATGGTTGGATTGATGAAAGTAAATTTGGTGTGCGGGTGGTCGGCGATAATTTCAGGAATTTACAGGGATTATTGAGTATTTTCCCCCTTGGTATTCGGATGATTTTGAGCGGAAAAATGCCTTATCCTTGGCAATTCCAAAAATCTGAAGGAGCAGATGAAGCTAAAGCTTTGATTGAGGCAATTTATGCTGCAAAAGATGATTCGGCGAAAAGTGATTCTCCGCAAAGATAGGCATTTGCTATACACTATTGAAGGATAGTAAACAGATATTTTAACTATGACCTTCACAACAGAATCGCCAATAACTCCTGTAGAAGTAGAATCTAGTTTTGCACCACCTGCTGACCACATAGTGCAGACCATTCAAACTGTCATTGCCAGTATGGATGCGGAAAATTCGGCTCTCGAAAATCAAACTGAAGATACATGGAAATTTAAATATGGTACTGTAGAAGTAGTTGTCAACATTACTGGAATCGAACCTACCGATACATTTACGGTCTTCTCGACAGTATTATCTGCACCTTTCAAAGATGAAGCAAAAATGACACGCTGGCTTTTAGAAAAAAATGCTGCGGATACTTTCGAGGCGCGTTATGCCATCCAAAATGATCAAGTATTAGTGTTATCTTCCCGCTCTGTTGAAGATCTTTCCCCTGCGGAGATATCCCGTATCATCACCATCGTAGCTGCGATCGCCGATGACAACGACGAAATTATCAAAGAAAACTTTGGCGCTTAATCAAAATCGGAATCAAAATCAGAAGAAGCTGATTTGCCTACTTCGTGGGTGAATCAGCTTCTTTTATAGTATGAATCAACTTATTCCTTACTCGGAGGCATCGGGCAGATGGCAGATGGAGACTGATAACTCTTTGCTCGATCGCCATAGCCAAAACTCAAATCAAGATCCAGAAGTACCATCGATCTTAAGATTTTATCGTTGGACACCACCAGCCATTTCGCTAGGATTTCATCAAAAGCAATATCCCGATCGCTGGAATGCGATCGCCGAGAAGCATCATCTTGATATCGTGCATCGTCCCAGTGGCGGTCGTGCGGTTTTACATAAGGGCGATCTCACTTATTCAGTAATTACTCATGTTAATCGCAATGGAATCAAGCGATCGCATCGAGAGGTTTACGAACAGATTTGTCAATTTTTGATTGATGGCTTTAAGAAACTAGGTATTTCTTTAACCTATGGACAAGCGGGGCGCGGCTATATTCATAATCCCAGTTGTTTCTCGACCGCCACTAATGCCGATCTGGTAATTGCCGATGGACGAAAATTGATCGGCAGCGCCCAAGTCTATCGCCACAATTCAGTATTGCAGCATGGTTCAATTGCGATCGAGCCAGATCATGCCTTACTAAAAGAGCTATTTCAAACGGAAGTTCCGATTGTTGGATATCAAGAACTGGCAAAAAATTATGATCGCAATGATCAAGATTTAGTCGATGAACTCATCGCAGTTTTATCGGAGTCAGCGCAAAACCTATAGACAAAATCATGAAAGTAAGTAGGATGCGTTAGTGCAACGTAAAGCATGAATTGGTTAAAGATGATGCATTGCGCTATCGCTAATACCTCCTACTTTTAATTTCCTATGATTTTTAAGTCAACGCAAAGCGTTGTAGGGGTATAGAATGAATCTAGCTAAACCCTAAACATAGGATCGAACCCCAAGGAGTTGAAAGAAAATATGCAACCAATTATTTTTCCAGGTTCAGCAGTGCGTGTTGTGAACGAAGGCGATACCTACTTTGGATTTCAAGGACAGGTACAGCGTGTGACCGATGGTCGAGTTGCAGTAATTTTTGGTGGCGGCAACTGGGAAAAAATTGTGTCATTTCGCGCTACTGAATTAGAACTGATCGATACTACCGTTAGCGCTAAGGCAAAGAAAAAATAATCTTCATGAGCAAGGAGCTTGTATAGGTGCTGTGACAAATTCACCGACTCCAGATAGGTCAGACAAATCAAAAACCAGTTTAGATAAATCGTCTGGCAACTCTAGCCAAGCGAGATTTTCGGCTGTGACATTGGTTGTTCGTAGTCTTTGTCTAGGTATAAGTGCGATCGCAGGTATCGGTATTGGCTTAGCGATCGCCTTTGAGCGTCCAGATCTAGTCTGGCAACCCTCGTTAAATTTCTTAAATTACAAAAAACAGCAGTTTACCCTATCATCAGAAGCCTTATTTGAAGTTGACAAACCTAATATTCGGGCTGAAAGTTTTCGACTCCTAGATGAAATTGCCGCTCAATTGCCATTGACCAAAGGAAAGCGGGTAAGGATTGCTGGTCACACGGACTTAAATAGTGCTTCAAGTAATGCAGGCGATGAACTAACACTTTCCTATTTCCGAGCCAATGCAGTCAAGGAATATTTGGCAAGACTGCGGGGCGAGCAAACCTATTACTGGATGGTGGTTGGCTATGGTGCTAGTCGTCCTTTAACTAGTAGAGCTAACAATGGTAATAGTAACGCTAATAATAAAAGTAGCCGCCGTATCGAGATTTTTGTAGAAGACTAAATATGCAAATAACTTTTCTCGGTACTAGTTCGGGTGTTCCCACACGCGGACGCAATGTGTCTAGTGTGGCGGTACGTTTACCTCAACGTGCTGAGGTTTGGCTGCTCGATTGTGGTGAAGCAACCCAACACCAGTTATTACGCAGTGATGTCAAGATTAGCCAAATCACGAAAATTTTTGTGACGCATATGCATGGCGATCATATTTTTGGGTTGCCAGGATTGCTAGCCAGTTGCGGCATGGCGGGGAATGTTAGCCATATTGATATTTATGGACCAGTTGGTTTAGGCGAATATCTGGATGCTTGTTTGCGATATAGCGAAACACGTCTTTCCTATTCGATCAAGGTGCATAAGGTCAAAACTGGGCTAGTTTGCGAAGATTCAGAATTTTATATGATTGCAGCGCCCTTAAAACACAAGGTGACAGCACATGGTTATCGTTTGGTAGAACGCGATCGCGCTGGTAAGTTTGATGTCGATAAGGCGATCGCGATGAATATTCCTGCGGGACCAATTTTTGGCGAACTGAAGCAGGGCAAGATAGTAACACTTCCTGACGGACGCAAAATCGATGGGAAACAGTTTTGTGGCGCTCCCCAGATTGGGCGCAAGATCGCCTACTGCACGGATACGATTTTTTGTGATAGCTCAGTAGAGTTAGCCCAAAATGCAGATGTGCTAATCCACGAGTCAACTTTTGCCCATCAAGATTCCGATATGGCGTTTCAGCGTTTGCACTCTACTAGCACGATGGCAGCGCAGGTAGCGCTCTTGGCAAATGCAAAGCAGTTAATCCTGACGCATTTTAGTCCCCGCTATGCCCCTGGCAATGCGATTTTATTAGAGGATCTCGTCAATGAGGCAAGAATGATTTTTGCTAATACAATTCCTGCCCACGATTTCATGTCCTATGAGATCGCTCCGCCCACCGTCTAAAAAAAGCGGCGCTTCGCGCCGCAGTATTGTTTAGAATTGACGGCGCGAAAAGATGAGAATAGAGATGGCTAGCACTAACAAGGCATAACTCAATATGTAAACACCGTTGTTAAACATATCGAGTAAACTTGGCAAAATATTGTAAACTGCCTCATTTTTGATATTTGCCCGCGATAAATCAGGCAGAATCATGTATAAAGTGCGCGTGATTACTTGAAAACCAGGGTTTTTGGAAATTTCACCGAGTAATAATAAATCGCGGCTAAAGTTGCCGATCAAATAGGCGGCAAGGGTTAGTAATGAGGCAATCAGGGAACCTGTAAATGTGCCGAAGAATATAGCGATCGCCCCTAACAGCATGATTTGCCAAAAGATAAAAAAGTTGGCGGTGAGAATCGCAGGAATGGGAATGGAGATCTGTTTAATTGCCATCAGTAGGCAGAAAATGAGAGTCATGATTGCCACTAGCGCTCCGACCACCGCACTTAGTCCCAAATGCTTACCCAAGACAAATTCGGCTCGATGCATGGGTTTAGCAATGAGAATAAAGATCGTGCGTTTGTCAATTTCTTTATTGATCAAATTTGTGCCGACTAATACGGCGACAATCAAACTCACTACTTCGATCGCGGCGATGCCAGTATCCACGATCATTTTTGCCGATGAGTCATAGGAAAACTCTGGCAACATGATCATCGCTGACACGAGAATCAGCGTATATAGCAACGATAAGTAAAGCACCTGTTCGCGCACAGTTTCGCGAAACACATTGCTGGCGATCGCCCAAATGCGACCTAAACTTAAACTCAGATTTAAGCTAAAGTTCATAGGTCTAACAAACCCTCAAAAGTCCTAATATATTTGCATTTTAACGTAATGAACGACTATCAAACAACGCTAACCTTTATCCAAAAGTTAACCCAAGAGGTGGGCGTTCGCCTACTTGCTGATTTTGAAGAATCTAGGGTGGCGATCGCCAAAGATGATGGCAGCCTTGTCACTAAAAGCGATCGCTGGGCGGATGCCTATATCAAAGCGGCTTTGGAGAAAGAATTTCCAGAATATGGAGTCTTAACCGAAGAATCTAATCAAACATTAGGCGCTCAAGAATATTCATGGGTGGTCGATCCTCTAGATGGTACGACTAACTTTGCAAGGGGGATTCCGATTTGGGGAATTTCGATCGCGTTGTTGCATCGCGGTACACCCATATTTGGCTATGTTGCCATGTCGCCATTACGTCAAAATATTTATGGCTGGTCGGATAAATTTAGCGATCAAAATACTTCAGCAGCATTTTTTAATGGTGTACCGATTCGTTTGCCTGAAACTTCACCCGATCCTGCTGCGCTCAGCAATTACTTTTTTAGTTCCTGTTCGCGTAGTCTCGAAAAAATGGGGCGATCGCAATTTCCCTTTAAATTACGGATGCTCGGTGTGGCAAGTTATAACATTGTGACTGTGGCGCTCGGTTCTACCATTGGCGCGATCGAGGCAACCCCAAAAATTTGGGATATCGCCGCCGTTTGGGTAATCCTCAAAGCGATCGGCGCAATTTGGATTCCATTAGAAAAGTCTTCGGAATTATTCCCAGAGATATTTCCATTACAAAGCGGTAAAGATTATAGTCAGCAAAATTTTCCCACTTTGGTAGTCAGTCATTCTCAGCTTGTAGATGTTATTGAAATGATTGTTTTTAAGTAACTCACCTTACGCAGATAGAATTCCTGCGATAGCCAAGGTTTGGGGCTGGCACGGGGGCGCAGCCCCTACAGAATATGAATTATTGCAGATAGGGGCAATCCCCCTGTGGTTGCCCTGCTTGGCTAGCAGCAATTGGTAGGCATAGCTGAAATGTTCGATCTGTTCCTGTTTAGCGGAAATATATTCTCGAATAAAGAGTACAGAGTTATCAATTAGTTCTACAGGGAAGCAAAGATGATTCCAATGACCATTAAGTTCAGCTATCTTGAGCAAGCTTAAAGCTTTGCTACCATTGCTACTCCAACTCAGTCCTTTCTTTTTCTGTCGATGACCAACGACTAAATCAACACCTTTCTCCATCCGTCCGCTACCAATACATTTACTAACCCGTCTGCGACGGTCGTAGTCGTAATGACCGCATAGTTCCTCTAATCGAGGACTCTCCTGTAATTGATTAGACAACTGGAAATAGTTTATTTCTTCTTTGTTGATTTGGTATTTTTGCAAGCAAAACTGGAATTTCCCGTGCAGCGTTTTTATCCATACTTTACGAGTACCATTGCAACGAAGATTTAGTTTTTTTTGGCTGCTTCGGTGTATCGGTTTTGCGCTTGAGTTAATAAGGTTACTTCTATTTCTGGCAATACTTTCTGTGGCATCATCTCTACATCTCCTTCTATATTATGTAGACTTTGTGTCCCTATATCCATCGACATAGGTGTGTTTTTGCCGAGGATGTTTGCTTCTTCATCTCGAATTACAAATTCCAATGTTACTTTCATGCTTTTATCTTTTTTTAACGTTACCCATTATCTACATCTTGTTATAACCTCCTTTTCCATCAACGAATTATTTACAGCAAGAATTTACTCGATTCTTTAACTCGGTGACTGATTGGAGCCAAGCGTTGTATTCATCGGTTTCTTGCCATAGCTCATTTAATTCAGAATTTTCAGCAAGAATTCTTGCAATTACTAAATGGGCTTTTTGGGCTAAATCTTTTGATGGCTGAAGAAGTTTATGTTCCTCCACCCACATATCAGTATTTAAAGAATAAGCACTACGTTCGCCCCAATTACCTTGCAAACGCGCAATAACTTCGATCGCCGCGATCGCCGCAGTTGCCTCTGGCGCTTCCACATACTCATTACCCAAAGCAAGGACTGCATTGATCGTATCTTCAACTAATGAGAGGTCATTAACTTCTTCAAGTCCGTCAGCCCAATCACAAGCGTTATCGTTTCCAAAAGAGTCAACGAACCAAGTTCCCATAAATTTCTTTTAAATACAAAATGCATTAATTTTCGTAAAATTAACCTACCTTAAATACCGACTGTAAGTCAATCGCGATCGCCCACCTGATAAAATATCTGCCTATACTTTTCTTACTCAAACCCATGACCAATTGGCAAATCGCCGCCGAATTTGAAGATATTCTCTATCACAAAGCCGATGGCATGGCAAAAATTACGATCAATCGCCCTCAAGTGCGTAATGCTTTTCGTCCAGAAACTATTAATGAAATGATCGCCGCTTTTAATGATGCGCGGGAAGATGTGGCGATCGGTGTAGTTTTGCTAACGGGAGCAGGTCCTGCCGATGATGGTAAGTACGCATTTTGCGCGGGTGGCGATCAGAAAGTTCGTGGAGATGGCGGATACATTTCCGAGTCAGGCGTGCCACGTTTAAATGTGCTGGATTTACAAAGACTAATTCGCACCATGCCCCAACCTGTAATTGCTTTAGTTGCGGGATATGCGATCGGTGGCGGACATGTCCTGCACGTTGTCTGCGATCTAACCATTGCCGCTGATAATGCTATTTTTGGGCAGACAGGACCGATGGTAGGTAGCTTTGATGGCGGTTTTGGCGCTTCTTATTTAGCCCGATTAGTGGGGCAGAAAAAAGCAAGAGAAATTTGGTATCTCTGTCGGCAATATGATGCTGAAGAGGCTCGAGAAATGGGTTTAGTTAACAAAATAGTACCCGTAGAGCAATTGGAACTGGAGGGTATTCAATGGGCGCAGGAAATTTTGGATAAGAGTCCGCTTGCCATTCGTTGTCTCAAATCCGCCTTTAATGCTGATTGTGATGGGCAAGCTGGGATTCAAGAATTAGCTGGTAATGCAACCCTATTGTTTTACATGACCCAAGAAGCACAAGAGGGTAAAAAAGCATTTTTAGAAAAGCGTAAGCCGAATTTTAGACAGTATCCTAAGCTACCATAACCATCAATTTTCATGACAATCATAAACATAAAATGATTTCAGAGTTCTTGCTTATCATAGCTTACAACAAATTAGTAGCCATTTAGGTTGAGCATGTTTGCTAATTTAGATTAACCTGTGAGATAAATAAAATTAAGCTTACATAAAGTTTTCTTTTGTTTTTTTAAGTTAGAAACAATCATATTTAAGGAGACAATAGCTCCTAGTCAGCATCTCCAATGTTTGTTATGAATTTTTGAAAATACTTGTTAATCAATGATCAATGTCAACCTCCTATAGGGTACGATTTGGGCTATGGTATAAATCAATGAATTGCCATTTTATGGTGGTTGTGTTGACTTATGAAATATGGCTGAAAACTGTTTGTTAAAAAGCAGTTAATCTTAAACAGAATTTAGAGAGAAGAGTACGATGCATCATCCCGATCCGAACGAGAAGTCTAGTCAACAAAGAATGGTAAAGAAGGACGCTGTTATGCGTCGCCTTCTGGCTGCAACTCTGTCCGTAAGTAGCTTGTGGCAGCTTATGCCACTCACCGCCACAGCACAGGTTACTCCTCTGACTGCGGCTGGGACGAATATTAATAACACCGCCACAGGTACATACATTGATCCCAACAATCCTTTAACACCGATCAACACCACATCTAACACTGTCACCGCGACAGTGGCTGAAGTAGCTGGTGTAACTAACGTTCCTTCAGGTACTACCGACATCAATGGTGGAAGTGTCACCGTCAATGATGGTCTTGACTATTCCTTCTTAATTACCAACGTTGGTAACGACCCAACCGCATTCCACATCCCTACAACAGCAACAATTGTCGGCGGTTCGCTCGGTACTACTGGTGCAAGCATTCCTCCTGCTAATCAAAAAGCGGCAAGTATTTTTGTTACTGCCGTCAATGGTGTTAACTTAACTACGCCAGTTGCTCTACCTGCGAATGGTTTTACCAATGATGTTGCTTTTGTTACTGCCGTCCAAGCTCAAATTCCTTCATTCCCTAATGATGGTAGCGTCCCTGCTGGTGGTTCTTTCAAGGTTGTCGTACCTGTTACGGTCACAGAAACCATAGCTAATAGACCTGTTTCTGTACAGTTGGGCGATGTTGCACCAAACGACAATACTGCGGCAACCCAAAACCAAACTCAAGCTGGCACACTTGCTAATGATGTTTATACTGTCAACGTTGGCGCACTTCCAGTCAATGGCGTTCGTGAAGCGGCTGCTAAAGACACTCAAATCTTGGCAGTTCAAATCAATAACTTGGCTTTGGCAACCGTCCTCAAGACTCGCACTGCCTATAGCCCAGGCGCAACACCTGCACTCACCGATGACACTCTCACATATCGGTTAGATTTGCGTGTTGAGGGTAGTACAACGATTCCAAACACCTCAGCTGTTCCATTACTTCCTACTCCGATCACGTTTAATGGCACTGCCAATACAAACAAGATCTTGATTTCTGACGCAATTCCAGCTTTCACTACTTTGGACACCACTTTTGGTTCTCCAACAGTAGTTATTGGTGGTATCACTTGGACTAGAGTCTACAGTACTGTAGCCTTGACGACCACTCCAACCAGCGCAGCCAATAACTGGCAAACAGGTGCGCTGCCAGTAGGCGTAACCCGTATCGGTTATGTTGCAGACGGTTCTCTAAGCACATATACCACAGTTGGTGATCCTACAGGTTTGCCGTTCCGAGTGATTACCACTGCTATTCCTCCTGGTGGTGAAACTGTTCGGAATATTGCCCAAGTCTTTGGTCAAACCACTGCTGGTCCAATCAGTCCGACTAATCCACTCGTTTATGATGAGTCGGGTGACCAAAATCCTAACAACTACGAAGGAATAACACCACCCACGCCAATCACCACACCTGCGACATCTCCAGATGGTGTTGCCGCTATCGCTAACGGCGTAGACACTGACAACAACAACACAGGCGGCGGCACTGGTGGTGAAGACAATATCTTCACAATCAATCCTCCTGGTATCATCCTCAATGGTCCACTAAATCAGCCTGGAGCGATCGGTCCTGACGCAACTAGTAACACTGACTTCTTCAACAAGTCGGCTGTTGATGTACCTTCTGGTATTTCACCTATCACGGGTACATATGATCCTGCGCCAATCAAATTCTCCAACTCTGTTGCTAACCCAAGTAGCAATACTGACAAGTTGGATAATGTGATCCTAGAGCCAATCTCCGCCGCCGCTGCCGCCGCTGCAACTGGTAAGCCACTCACTGCTTATGAGCTTCCACCAGCTCTCAATCCCGATAACGTTCCTATAGCCAATAATGGCGCTCCCCTAATCAATGGCACGACGGTTAGAATAGCTTTCCCTGTTGGTTCTACTCCCACAGGTACGGGTCGCACAGCCCTTTACACCTTGACCGCTGGTAATTTTGTCTTAACATCCAGTACTACCGCTGGGGCTGCTGATGCCGTAGCTGCGCCGATTAAGATCACATCTTTGGCAGTTGGCGAAGAGCAAGATTACGATGTATTTATTGACTTGCCAACAGGTTCTAAAGTTACAACTGGTTACTCTGTGCCGATTGTTTCCTATGTTGACAGTAACCCTGCCACACCTGGCTTCAAGAACGTTCCTGCTGAAGACAATCCTTTCAACATCAAGATTGATCGCGCCTACACAGGTTACTTGAGTCTCTACAAGCAATCTCGTGTTCTCCCAGGCACAGGACCAGCTTTGTCTGTACCTACTGACGCAAACCTCAGCATTGCAAGTAAGTCTCCTGCTCCAGGCAACATCCTTGAGTATGTGATTACTTACACCAACATCTCTACAGTACAATCTGGATCTGGTACTAACTCGATCTTGAATGCTAATAACATTGTTATTACTGAAGATGGTGCTGCACTGACTAACAACTGGGCTTCCACCACAACTGCTGTACCTAGCACGGCTACAGATCCTACTCTTGGAGCAGTTATCACCTTCTTTGTTGGTAACACTCCTACTCTGACAACAGATCCTGCTGTCAACAAGTACATTGACACTATCCCCACCCTCGCTCCTGGTGGAAGTGGAACCTTGACATTCCAACGTCAGGTCAAATAGTAGTTAATCTACATCAAGTAACTAGGATTAAATTTACTAATTCTAGTTACTTTCTTCTTTCTTTGAGATAGGGAACATTTGGGTTCCAATGTCAAGTCAAGTAGATAATTGATCTTTGATTTATTAACTAGGCTTAGCTAGGTAGCTTGCCTAGTTAGTACCTCCTTGACCAAATACTATTCACACATTGTTCATAACTCAGACAAACCAAATGAAACGCATAAACATGATTGGCTTAGGTGCGATCGCTTTGATTGCCACCTCTACTTCCTTTGCTGGAGTAATGCCAGGGCTAGCCACCTTGCAGTCGCGTGACACAGCGATCGCCCAGACCGCCAAACAAGAATCTCCAGTTAAGTTAGTTCTCGCAGCAGAGAGAAGACCACTTGTCGCGATCGCTTCTGGTCAAACTGAATGGACTCCACTACCATCAAATGCAGCTCTTCGCCCTGGCGAAACAATTCGTTATGTTGTGACTGCTAGCAATACCAGTGATCGCCCCATCAAGAACTTAGTTGTCACTCAACCGATTCCCAGAGGTTCGGTTTATGTCTTGGGTTCAGCAACCTTGCCTAGTATTGACGGAGCGAAGGTAGACTACAGCATTGACGGTGGCAAGAACTACAGTGAAAAGCCCACGATTCGCGTCAAGAATGAAAAAGGTGAAATTGTCACTCAGCCTGCACCTGAAAGTATGTATACCAATGTTCGGTGGACATTTGGCGAGGTTCTTTCTCCAAAAACAGCTTCCAATGCAACTTATCAAGTCCGCATTCGCTAGACATTGATTTTTGTGAAGTTCTTTGTGGAGTTCTTCATAAAGTTGTTTTTTGTAAAGACGCAACATTGCGCCTTTACAAAAATGTTATTAGGATATGTCTTTGTGCTACGCGATCGCTGTAGCGTATGGATCGCAAGCACAAAAAACAAAGGAAAGAATTTAGTCGGTTTTGGTCGGTTTTGGTCAAATTTGGTCAATAAAGTTAGTTAATGAGTAGATTTGGGAGAGATTTCTACTGAGTTGGCTAATGGTCAAATATTTAAACAGGAACGACTTCCAATAGAGACAACGCAATCTCAAATAGATTGCTCAGTAATTGCGTTATAACAATTAACTTCTTGTTTTTTCATACGAGTCATATACGAGACTATATTTTTTAGACCATTTTTAAAGATGCTTTAAGGCAATTTGAGGTTACTTGTTTCAATGAAGATTAGAAGTTATACGCCAAAACAAAAAATTCTGCGAAACAGTTTCAAATTTGCTGCGACTGTTCTAATTGCAGCATCTCAACTCGCCCAATCTACTTTTGCTCAGACGTCAACGACACCAGCTACGATTCAAATTTTTAATACGGCTCAGTATCAATACAGCTACACCAATCCCGACGACCCTAAAAAAGAAAATATTATTAAAGGTGAGTCGGCAAAGCTCCAAGCGGAACTAATTGACCCATTTGGTAGGGTGACATCTTGTGATGGTGGCTTATTGTCCGATTACACGGGCTTTAGTGTTGGATTGTATGAGCCTCTCAATGATGTTGGTGATTTTGGCTCGGCAACTGTTTTAACTGCAACAGTACCTCCAAATCAAGTGTCAGCGAGTAATCGGTTTGTGGGGCTAGATCCAAATTTTTACAACATCAATCCCTTTTTCTTGACCAACACCGATCAAGGCAAATTCAATTTCCTATTTGATGATAGTCGTGGTCAAGTCGATGTTGGTCGTGTTTATATCCTAGTCGTAAAACCACCTGCTAACTCATCTTTAGGTGGAAGAAGAATCAAGATTACGATCACTTCACGAGTTGGAAGTCTCGTCACTTACACAGCCACCTCGCTAGACGGTAAAGAAATATCGATAGATGGTGGTAGTACATCGGTTAACGGTACGATTGATGTATCTAATGCCGCAACGGTTGGTCTTGGCTTAGCAGTGTTTAGTCTTTCGATCTCATCGTGTGATGCAGTATCTCTGCAAATCTTAAAGACAGGTGATCGCGCGGCCGCCCAGCCAGGCGACATTGTAATTTATCGCTTAAATGTTCGTAACCTTTCCACAACAACAATCACTCAACCCGAAATTCGCGATGATTTACCCCTCGGCTTTGAATATGCTGAAGGTTCTATAAAAGCTGAATTTGGTGGATCGCAAATTCCTGTAAGCATTGAGAAGAATGGTAGAAATCTGATCTTCCGTCCCAATGTAGAACTTCCTAATGCCAGAGACAGTCGTGTACTTACCATTGTGTATGCGGCTCAAGTTACCAATGATGCAGTTCGTGGTACGGGTATTAATCGCGCCACAATTCAAGGTAAGCGGGCTGACAATCAGTCGATCGTTAAGGATGGTCCAGTATCCCATAAACTCAGAATCCGTCCAGGGATTCTATCTGATTGTGGAACCCTAGTCGGCAGAGTGTTTGTCGATAAAAACTTTGACGGAGAGCAGCAACCAGGTGAGCCAGGTATTCCCAACGCGGTAGTTTATATGGACGATGGTAATCGTATTGTCACCGATGCCAATGGTCTATATTCTCTCAGTAGTGTGCTTTCTGGTAGTCGGACTTTAGCGATCGATTTAACTTCTGTTCCTGGCTATACCCTTGCGCCAAATTTATATTTTGCTGAGCGCAATAGTCAATCGCGATTGGTAAGGTTAGCCCCTGGCAGTTTAAATCGAGTTAATTTTGCGGTTACTCCCGTTGCGCGTGGACTAAGTGCCAATGTCAATAGTAAGACCCAACAGGATGGAGCAAAATAATGAGAAACACTTCTGCTCCTCTTCTGAAACTAGCAATTTTTGCCTTTCCGCAGGTAATGTTGTTGCTGATTGCACCAACGGTAAGAGCGGATGTCATCTCAGATGTAACCACTGATATTAAAGAACCTGAGGCGATTAAGCAGAAAGAACCGTTAGCTAATCCAGTTGAAGTTCTATCTGTAAATAACGAAAGTGCAAAGGTTGAATCGATTAAGGTTGATGCTGCGGAAGCTAACGTTACAAAAGTTGACCCTGTAAAAGTTGACCCTGTAAAAGTTCAGGCGATCGCTGATCCAAAAATCTCGTCAAAGGTCGAGCCAACAAAGGTTACTTCAGAAAAACCCGTTGAAAATGTAACTGACAAGGTAACAGGTAAAGTAACGGGCAAAAATGAACCTGCAAACACTGCCAGCACACCTAAAAATCCTACAGTTTCTCAAGCTACTACGACATCACCACGCATAACCATCCTTTCTCCGACAGTTAACGCGGTGATGGATTCCCCTGCGGCGACTGTAGTAATCCAAAGCCCTAGTAATAACAAAGTTGAGCTTTTGGTTAATGGCAAGCTCGTTGATGCTAGTTCAATTGGGCGAACTGAGTTAGATGAAGCTAATAAAATCGTCACCCAGACATGGTATGGCGTACCTTTGCAAGCGGGTGAAAATGTCCTTTCGGCAAGAGTCGCAGGTACTGAACTAATTTTGAGTTCTGTCAGCGTTAAAGTCAGAGGCACACCTGTCAAGCTAGCGATCAATACCCTTGAATCACGCATTCCTGCTGACGGACGTTCATACGCTACAGTCGATGGGCAGCTAGTCGATGAGAATGGCAATCGCTCCAATTGGGATGCGATCGTTACCTTGCAAGCCAGCGATGGTGAGTTTATTGGTACTGACGCTTCGCCAGAACAACCAGGATTTCAGGTTCAAGCCAAGCAAGGTAAGTTTACCGCTCAGTTAAAGTCAGGGCTGAAAGCGGGAACGATCATCATCCGAGCGCAAAACGCTCAAATGGAAACCTTCACGCAGGTTCAGTTTGAGACTGATTTGCGTCCCTCCTTAGTCACAGGTGTAATCGACCTGCGAGTTGGTGCAAGAGGTACGGATTTTTATCGTAGTTTGCGCGAGTTTTTGCCTAGCGATCGCGATAATCGCACTCAAGTCGATCTCTATGGTGCTGTTTTTGGCACAGGTCGAGTTGGTGAATGGTTAGTTACAGGAGCATATAACAATACGCGATCGCTCAATCAGGATTGCGCGGGGAACAGTACCCTTTTTGGTTCTGAAAAATATTGTGATGCTCAATATCCTGTTTATGGGGATAGTTCAACCTCGTCTTTGACCACACCTTCCTATGACAGTTTGTATTTGCGTTTTGAGCGTACTTCCCCTGTAAAGGATGCAAGTCCCGATTACTTCATGTGGGGGAACTTTAATACGGAGGAGTTTGCATCGCGATCGCAGCAATACTCCTCTATTTCTCGTCAACTACATGGCGCTAAAGGGAACTTTAATCTTGGTGATGTACAGATCACGGGATTTTATAGCAATGTTGGCAAAGGTTTTCAACGCGATACGATCGCTCCCAATGGCACAAGCGGAACCTATTTTCTCTCACGCCAACTATTGATCAGTGGCAGTGAAAATATATTTGTTGAGTTAGTTGATTTCTTTAGCGCAGGGACTGTGGTTTCCCGCAAAGAAGCAGTTCGGGGCAAAGACTACGACATCAACTATGACAACGGCTCATTGCTATTTCGGCAGCCGCTTTATCAAACAGAGCTAGGTGATAATGGTCAACTCCTGCGCCGTCAAATTGTTGCTACCTATCAAAATCAACAAGCGGGTGGTGATAGTAGTATCTATGGTGGACAACTGCGCTATCACTTCAACCGCAGCCAAGATAAGCCGACTTCACTCGCCCTAAATTATTTTAAAGAAAGTCAAGGGATTCGTAATTTTGTCCTGTATGGGGCGAATGCGCTGATTTCGTTTAACGAAAAAACGCAGTTAACTGCCGAATATGCCCGATCTGAAAATGATTCCGAAGTTCTGGGCTTTGTAAATGGTTCCGCTTTTCGATTTGAGCTAAATAGCGAGATTGCGGGCATCCTCGGCAAAATCTATTACAGTAAAGCAGAAACAGGTTTTGCCAATAATGCCACGATCAGTTTTGTTCCTGGTCAGACCAAATTTGGAACGCAGTTAAATACTAGAGTTGGATCTACTACTAGTCTCAGGTTTCAATACGAACAAGAAAATAATAATGGCATTGCGCCACGCCCATTAACTTCTCTGGCTGATCTGCTTACTCCCCGTCAAGAGGCAGTTCCAGGTAGCTTAGTTGATAACTCACTGCGGACGATTACTTTCGGCTTACAGCAAAATGTTGGCTCGGTTCTGCTCAATCTCGATCTGCTCCATCGCGATCGCCAAGATCGGCAAACCCCAAATGTATTGTCTAGCAACTCTACCCAACTGCGATCGCGGGTATCAGTGCCGATCACGGAAAATGTCAAATTCTCTGCTCAAAATGAGGTCAGCCTCTCCTCTAGTGCGGATGCTGTAATTCCCGATCGCAGTGTCATGTCTCTGGACTGGACAATTGTTCAAGGTTTGACCGCAAGGTTAGGTCAGCAATGGTTCCATTCAGGCGCTTTAGCGGGAAGTTCGATTACCAGTGCGGATTTACTGGGAGAGTATAAACTCGGCACTGATACAAGCTTGACGGGGCGTTACTCCGTCATCGGCGGCGGTAACACGACTTCTACTCAAGGCTCACTAGGACTGAATCAGCGTTGGCAAGTGATGCCAGGTTTGCGCTTAGGATTTGGTTACGAAAAAGTATTCGGTACTTTTGCTTCTGCAACCACAACTGCTACAGGGACACAGTTTCAGCAGCCAGTTGCTGTTGGGCAGGCGGCTAGCTCTCTGACTACTCAAAATGGTGATAGTTACAATATTGGACTGGAATATACTGACAATCCAGACTTGAAGGCAAGTATTAAGTTTGAAAATCGTAGTGGGAACAATAGCAATAACAATGTTTTTACCGCTTCGGCTCTAGGCAAACTCTCGCCTGCTTTTAGCGTGATGTTTAACTATCAGCAGTCAGGAGCGGCGAACCAAGGACTGTCGGCTCTAGGTACGATCGCCAATCTCAAGGTGGGGCTAGCCTATCGCGATCCCCAAGATGATAAATTTAATGCCCTATTGCGCTACGAATATCGCCAAAATCCCAGCATTATTCCCGATTCACTCTTGATTGGTGGTGGTAGTGGTTATGTTGATCACACCCTTGCCCTTGAAGGTATTTATGCACCTAACTGGCAATGGGAATTTTATGGCAAGCTTGCCCTCCGCAACAGTACAACCACGATCGCCAAAGACTTTACGGGCGTATCAAATACCAACTTGACCCAGTTTCGTGTCACCTATCGGGCAGGCTATAACGTTGAGCTTGTCGGTGAAACCAGAATGCTGAACCAACCAACCGCAGGCTATAGCGAATTGGGATTAGTTGGTGAAGTTGGCTATTATTTAACCCCTGATTTACGCTTAGCCTTGGGTTATAGCAGTGGCTCCATTAATACCGATCGTGATTTTAGTGGTTCACGCTCCGCAGGTGGGCTATATGCAGGTATCACTGTTAAGCTCAACGAATTGTTTGATGGCTTTGGTTTGCAAAAGACTCCACCACGTCAGCAACAGGAGCCGATCGATCCGCAAACACCTGTCGCCCAAGAAGCGAAACCTGCCCAAAAAGTAGCGGCTTCGCCACAGCCTGAACAGCCACAAATAATCAGCTTGAACGTGGCGCGATCGCTAACATTCAAAGATGGTAATCAAGGCGATAGTGTTGATTTGGCGGTTGCCGATATCGCTGTATTGGAAAATCTCGCTTCTATCTTAAAGGAATATAACAATCTCTCCATTGATATCCAAGGACATATTGGTTCCCTTGCAGATATGAATTCGGGTGACAACATTGCGGCTAATCGGATGATGGCGGCGAGAAAATACCTCCTCAATCGCGGTGTTGCTTCAACTCAAATGACTTTACGTTCATTAGGACTATTAGCTGCCAATCCAAGCAATCCTGACAATAAAATTGCATCGGCAAATTCTTCCGCTAATTCTTCCCAAATTGGTTTTGCACTCACGGGGCGTGCTGATGTCTTTAACGCGATCGCCACTAGACTCCAAACAACGACAGCTAGCACACCTGTGACGGAATTCTTCCAAGCGATCTTGCCGAAAGTTGAACCCACTCTCCAAGCTAATGCAGCGATCGCGCCTACCAATGCTCCTACTCGATCGGTTGCTAATACGATAGTTGGGGTCAACTTTAGTAATGACGGTAGAATCGCTGACTTGAGCTATGCCACTCTCGATCGCCTAATTGAGCGCCTGAAGGCTAACCCCAACTCAACCACCGAAATTCAAGCAGGTTCAGCCCTAACTGCTTCGGCAACTCAGGATCTCGATATGTTTAGGCTAACCGCAGTCAGAGACTATCTACTCGATAAGGGGATCAATTCTGATCGCATCTTAATCGGTATGAATAGTGTTAGTAATAATCAAGCGGTTTCTGCACAGGTCTATGTCTCGCTAAATGTGGATGATAGCAATACCAATATCGCGGCAACGCCGACAGCACCGACCACACAGGCAAGCGCTCAAACTACTCCATCCACACAAGCAAGCGCTCAAACTACTCCAACTACACAGGCAAGCGCTCAAACTACTCCATCCACACAAGCAAGCGCTCAAACTACTCCAACTACACAAGCAAGCGCTCAAACTACTCCAACTACACAGGCAAGCGCTCAAACTACTCCAACTACACAGGCAAGCGCTCAAACTACACCATCTACACAAGCAAGCGCAGACACTTTAACATCCCCATTAGCATTGCTCTTAAATAGTGGCGATCGCCGTTTCAATAGTTGGATCGAAAGTTCCTTGCCGAACTTGCCATTTGTTGATCAATTCAATAGTCAATTTAATGGTCAATTCAATCTCCAGTTTATTGACTCGCTCCAAATTCCTAATGCTGGAGTCACGCAGCTTTTAACCCAGTTACCAGTAACTACCGATTCCTTACTATTGGCGATCGCCCCTGTTGAGAATAATCCAGCACCGACAAATTCTAGTCTTTGGAGCTATGCCTTTGAGGCTTCACCAACTCAACTTATGAGCAAGTTGCTAGATCTACCCACACCACTTGCCACCGCCAATACTACCCCCACCGCACAGGCTAGCGCTGCGACTGAAGCCGTCCCTGTGGCAAGTGCCAATACTCTAACCTCGCCATTGGCGCTGTTGTTAGATGGCAGCGATCGCCGCTTCAACAGTTGGCTCGAAAGCACACTACCCGACTTTATATTTAATAGTCAAGGTACTGGTCAGTTTAATGAATCGTTCCAAGTATCTAGTTCTGGTGCTACGCAATTGTTAACCCAACTGCCGATTACTCCAGAAGCTCTGTTACTGGCGATCGCCCCTGTTAATACGTCACTTGACAAGCCCACATTACCAGTTGCAGAATCCAGTCGTATCTTGAGTTACTACTTTGAGAACTCACCGTCACAACTTGTCAGTTTATTGTCGGGTAATGAGTTGGCAGCTAATCGTCCATCGGCTATTAATAATAATGCTCAAGCTAATAACGCAACTAATAACCCAGATGACAGCGCTAATCGTCGCCTTGCCACAGCCTTTAACTTCCTGTTAAGTAAGGATGGTGATACGGTGACTGCATTCCTGCGATCGCTGGGAATTAGTAACACCGAGAAAAGCGGCTTTGTGATCGACCCCGCTCAATTCAACCAAATTAAGAATTAGAGGGAAGTAAAGACCATGAAAACAAGAATTACCAATCACCAATCACCAATCACCAAATTAGCAAATCTATTAATCGGTTGCTTTGGTTTTACGGTTGTAGCTTCCCCCTATGCGATCGCCCAAACTTTACCTAATTCGCCACCGCTGCCAAATATTAATTATCAAATTACCGTTAACAGTAATCGTGATGGCGAAATTCAACCTGATCGCGACTTAACTCTCCGTGAAGCGATCTCGATCGTTGATGGTAGTCTCACTATTGGTCAACTTAGCGATCTCGAACGCGCTCAAGTAAAAACTGACTTTGATGGCTCTAGTAAGGGTTCGCAGATTTTATTTAACTTACCAACTGACAGCACCACGATTCGACTAGTCAAAGCTCTACCTGATCTCAATCATGAAAACTTGGTAATTGATGGCACAAGTCAAGCTGGTTATGACGCTAATACCTCCTTTGCTCAAGAATTAAAAATTCCCAAGCCGATTGTGGCGATCGCTCCCGTTGATGGTGTGGAGGTTTTTCGCGGTTTCACGATTGTTGCTAATGGCGTGACGATTAAGGGATTGAGTATCTATGGCTTTAACTCTCGCGAGAGCGTACCGACAACTACACCAACTGCGGATATCTTCATTTCCCACCAAGCCCCACCGCCTGACACTTCACAGCAACAGCAACCAGCCACCGATGCACCTTTTTATGACAAAGATCGCCCACCTATTGGCGTAGTACTGGAGGCTAACTGGCTAGGGATTACTCCTGATGGCACTATGCCTAAGCAGCCTTCTGGTTTCGGAGTATATCTATTCAATAGTAAAGATGCGCTCATCCGTAATAATCGCATTGCCTACCATGAGGGTAGTGGGATTGTTTCGCTCGTTCGGTCAACGGGTAGCCAGATTATTGAAAATGCAATTACGAACAATGGTTTTGATGGAATGCCCCACGGGATTTATCTCGAAGGTGAAATTGATAAGTTAAGAATTAAGGGTAATACGATTTGCGCCAATGATGGCAGTGGAGTGTATCTGTTTAAACCCAATGGCGCGATCGCCATTGAAGAAAATCGGATTATGTTTAATGCGCGTAGTACGCTCTACTCGGCGGTTTACCTGATGGGGAATGATCATCAAGTCACTAATAACGAGATCCGCAATCAACGCGGCGGCGGTGTGACGATTACCTCTTACCCCAAAAGCGATCGCACTTTGATTCGTAAAAATAACTTTACGGTGCTCAAGGGTTTGAGTATTGACTTAAACGCTTTGCGCCATGTGGGTGTAAAGGATTTTGTTACGGGTGATGGCATTAACTTACCGCGTGATTCGCATTTTCGGCGAGTTGATACCGCCAATGGCGCGATTAATTCACCCGTATTTCTCGCTAATGCTTTTCCCATGTTTAGCAGCGATCGCGTCAATATTGATGGTAAAGCCGATCCTGATACGGAAGTCGATATCTATCGCGTAGTTGGCAAAATTGATGTGAATTTACCCTATGGACCACTCAGCGAATATTTGACTACGGTTAAGACTGATGCCGAGGGCAAGTTTGGCGCAACCCTCAAAAATATTAAAGTTGGTGACACGATCAGCGCGATCGCTACCGATCCCAACTACGGTACATCCGAGCCAGCCTTTAATGCCAAAATTGTCAATCCTGATCTATCTGCCCCGCCACTGTTTCCCATTCCTGCCAATATTCCTATCTGTACTTCACCACCGCCAATTGTTGAGATTCCACCTACGCCGCCTACGCCACCTAATCCGCCTATACCACCTGATCCACCAAAACCGATTGTGCTATCTGTACCGAGGCGCATTCACTTTGCTCTAGACAAAGACTTTATCAGCGACAGGAGCGCCTTGATTCTTGACCGTGTGGCGGCTGTTCTCAATCAATATCCGACGATCATTATTGCCCTCGAAGGACATACTGACTCTAGAGCCAGTGATGCTTACAACATTGATCTTGGGTTTAGACGTGCTAAGTCAGCACGGAATTATCTGCTCCGAAAGGGAATAGCCTCCGAACGGATGACGGTCAAAACCTTTGGTGAAAGTAAACTCATCTCTCCGAATCGAGAAATTATCGACTTTGCCCGCGATCGCCGTGTGGAGATTGAGTTTACCGATATCCGCGATATTGAGATTCGCTTTGAAAATCAAGAGTCGGACTTGCAGCTTGAGAAGCCAGAGTAAGCAAGTAAAAAGTAAAAAGTAAAAAGTAAAAAGAAATGTTAATTCAGCTAATAAGAAAAATACAAAAGTCCTTAAGGGTTTTAATGAAAGGGTTAGGTAGCGATCGCTTGACGCGCTTTTTAATAACGTCATTATTGACTCTAATATTTACAATAAATTTTAGTGGAATTAGCCTATGGTTTCCTACACAAGTTAGATCGGAAGGAAGCTTTCAGTTTGGGGTCAGTCCCACCACCACTTCAAATCGACAAGGCTTATTTGAATACGATTCGCCCTATAGTGACGCTGGAGGAACAACAACAGGTATTGGAGCGCTCAGAAGACCAATTTATGTTGACATTCAAAGTGCAAATGAAAGAATCAACGTCAGTGCTTGTGGTCATGAATTTACTGATAACTGGAGTGTAGATATTTTTTATGTTGGCACTCAACCTCCTTCAGACAACAATTCTTATAATGGCACTTACGCGGCTTATCCTCCTGCATCTGGGACACAGATATTTACTGGTGGTATTAATAACGACGGTACTATTGGAACACTTGCAAATAATCCTAACTGTGAAAATAACTCGCAATTAACCTCAGGTACTATGACTTATCCCGTCAGTGTACTGGCAACGTCTGGAGCAGGGGTTTACGAAATCCGTTTACGAAATCTGGATCGAAATAATAACGATGTTTTACCCCTTAACATATTTCGTCAATTTGATATCTCTATCACTAATACTGCCAACCCAACACTAAAAATTCCAGCCAACCCAGATCCCCAGATTGCCCAAGGAAGAATCTGGTCTTACGTTTGGGCTTTTAATGCTGGAACTGATCCAACCAACGGCTTTCAGGTAGATCGCTCGACCAGCCAAGATTATTATGTGGTAGTTCCAGGTGGAGTATCAGGGACAAACTTTGTTTGGCAATTGGACTTAAATCAGTTTGCAGGATTTGTGTATGAATTGGTGGCAAATAACCGAGGTGTTGACTCTCCTAATGCCGCTCTTCAAAACGTTCGGGGGCTTAGTGTGCCTGTTGCGGGTAACAGCGTTTCTCCACAATACAGAATGTATACCAGCTATCCCGATCAAACCTTTACCAGACCAACAGTAGGACCAAGCATCAGTAATCTACAGTTTTTAGATAGCGATGGAGAAGATAATACCTTTACCCCAGGATTTACTAGTGGAATCCAACAAACAGGCACATTTAGCTTTACATCCAGCCTGCCTGGGACTTATGAAATTATTATTGATACAAATCAGGATGGAGTGTATGGCGATTCTGCTGGTCTTGATGTGCAGTTAAGAGGAGATACTGATGCATTCGGCAATGTTTCGGCGGTATGGAATGGTCGCAACAATGCTGGTACGATACTTCCAGTCGGAAGCTACAATGCTCAAGTCAAGGCGATCGTTGGTGAATATCACTTTATCGCTGGAGACGTAGAGACAAGTGGACCAGGAACAGGGCTAACTATCAATGAAGCCATAAGTCCGATCGCCACTTCTACAACCGCAGTGTACTGGGATGACAAAACATTCTTAACTACAGGATATCAACCAAATACAGGCACAATCACTCTTCCAAATGGAACCGTGGGTGGGCGGCATACTTGGGGGACAACTTCTTCGGGTGGCTCACAAGGTTCAAATGGAAATAGCTGGGGAGATGTTCGATATCTTGACACCTTCGTCTATGGCAATTTTACCGTTGGCATTATCCCCGCAATCATTGCTGATGTTGATGAACTTGACTGGGGCGATGCTCCTGATAGCTACGCCACAAATAAAGCTAACACTGGTGAAGGTGTTGGAGCCAGTCACGTACTTAGTACTACTGTTAAGTTAGGTCCTGCTACTACGGATCAAGACCCACAACCTTTTACCGTCGGAACAACTGTTGCTAATGGTCAGCCTAGCCCCAATGCTAACGGTGACGACAACAATGGCACTGATGATGAAGATGGAATTGTCTCGTTTCCGAATCTCACCGTTGGAGATGCCAGTTATACCGTTGGTGTCACAGTTAACAATACCTCGGCTGCAAATGCTTACCTTGCTGGTTGGATTGATTTTAACCGCGATGGTCAATTTAGCGCTAGCGAAGGGGCTATTGCCGCAACGAATCCCATTCCCGCAGGTACTACTGGGACAGTCAATGTCACTTGGAATTCTTTGCCTGGAATTAGTGCAGGTGACACATTTGCGCGTTTTCGGATTAACAACGATCCTCTGACCACCAGTGACTTTAGAGGCGGCAAGAGAAATGGAGAAGTTGAAGACTATAGTTTGTCGATTATTGGGGCTGGTACAACTTATGACTGGGGTGATGCACCTGATACAGGGTCTGCTCCGAGTACAGGTACAAATAACTACAACACAATTAGTACAGACAATGGTGCAGCCCATATCCTCAATGCGAATCTAAAGCTGGGTGCGAACTCTCCAGACGCTGATAATGGTTTATTGCAGGATGTAACGGCTAACCTTGATGACTCTACAAACACAGGTTCCACCGATGATGAAGATGGAGTCACCTTACCGAATACCTTAACCACAGCGAGTACTACCTACAGCGCCACTGTTAATGTCACCAATACAGTCGGTACTCCTGCGACCTTAATTGGTTGGATTGACTTCAATAAAAATGGTGTCTTTGAAGCGAATGAGGCTCATACCAGCAGTACACTGCCAACTACTTACACAGTCAATGACAATACAAATGGGATTAACTATACTCTCAATTGGACAGTCCCTGTGGCATCACGACCACTTGCTCAGGGGCAAACCTACGCTCGTTTGCGGATCAGTAACGGTGCTTTAACCACATCCACCTCAACTGCCATCATTGGACGCGGTGAAGTCGAAGATTATGTAGTTAGCATCAATCCTATTGACTTAGGTGACGCACCCGACACAGCCCCAGGTGTAAGCACTAACAACTATGAAACTCTGATCGCCAATGGTGGTGCAAGTCATACGATTATCAGCACCCTCAAAATAGGTGCAACCACTGATACAGATAGTGGGTTATTACAAAACGCCGTGGCTGATGCTGATGACACCAGCAATACAGGTTCTGTAGATGATGAAGAGGGGGTCACCTTAGGCGCTTTGACCACAGCCAGTACGACATATACCGCAACGGTTAATGTTACCAATACCACAGGCAGCAATGCCACCTTAGTTGGCTGGGTTGACTTTAATAAAAATGGTTCATTTGAAGCCACTGAAGGTCAAACTGCAACTATCCCCGATAACGCTGCCCCTCAAAATATTGTCCTTAACTGGTCAGGAATAACTTCCCCAACAGCAGGTGATACCTATGCCCGCTTCCGTCTAAGCGATGGAGCATTAACTACATCCACACCCAACGGTGCAGTTGGTAACGGTGAGGTCGAGGACTATATCATCCCCATTACCGTTCCCACTGACTATGGTGACGCACCAGACTTAGGCGCTGGTATAGGTCCGAATAACTATGAAACTCTTAGTGCTAGTGGCGGAGCAAGTCACACGATCCTAGCCACATTAAAACTCGGTGCAATTGTCACCGATGCTGACAGCGGTACATTACAAAATGCGGCTGCCGATGCTGATGACAGCAACAACACTGACGATGAAGATGGTATTACCACTGTTCCGCCAACTTCGGCGAATTTGCCAGCTTTGACCACAACAAGTACCACTTACTCAGTAACTGTTAATGTTCTAAATGATACGGGTGCTGCTAGACCCCTAGTTGGTTGGATTGACTTTAACAAAAACGGTTTGTTTGAAGCAGGGGAAGGGCAGTCTGCATCTGTCCCTGCTAACGCGGCTCTTCAGCCCGTTGCTCTCAACTGGGCGGGGATAAGCGGACTCACCGCAGGTAACACTTATGCCCGTTTCCGTATTAGTGATGGCGCTTTGACGACAGCCACCCCTAATGGACTAGTCGGTAATGGCGAAGTCGAAGATTATGTTGTGCCAATTAATGCTGTTCCAAGTCTAAATGTCGTTAAGCGGATTACCGCAGTCAATGGGACTAACATTACAGGTTATGTCGCTGGAACACCGATCGCTGGCTCTGACGCGACTGATCTTAGGTGGCCTGGATCGGCTAATTTCACTGCAAGTCCTCAATATTTACGCGGGGCGATCGCCTGTACAACGGGAACACCTTGTAATGGAATCTCTGGCGGTAGACCAGGGGACACCGTGGAATATACGATTTACTTCCTTTCCAATGGCACTGATAACTTGAGGAATGTATCTATATGCGATCGCATTCCCACCAACACCACCTTTGAAATTAATACCTATGGGGCTTTACAGGGTATTCTGCTTGGTTGGGATGGTACTGCTACTGCCTTGCCAGATCCTACGAATTCGACACTATCAGCGAATAAAGTTGCACTTACCAACAACACAGGGGATTTAGACAAAGGGAAATTCTTTGCCGTAGGTAACACATTACCTGATCCACCCTGCGGAGCCGCCAATAATGATTTCGGTGGTGTGGTTGTTGATGTTGTATCGGGAGCAACTACTGTCCCGATCGCTACTGCATCAGGTGTACCAATTCCCTCTTATGGGTTTGTCAGATTTAATGTCAGAGTCAATTAGTAATTAAAACCAGAGGTTAAAAAAATGAAATTTTCAGCTAGTAACTACTATCCAAGTCCACATATCGCTGTTCCCGAACCTGTATCTAGGGCGATCGCTTCGGGGGAAATCGTTAAATCTCATTATGGGGATTAGTTCGCTCTAAAGTCCAAAATCCATTATTTATCTCATATCTCCAAAAACCACCATGAAATTGAAGTCTCGCCTTCGTTTTTGTACCAGTCTATTCTTATCATCTGCCCTAGCGATCGGTGGAAGTTTCTCTATCGCCAAACTCGCTCTAGCAGCAGGAACTGCGGCTGGCACTGTCATCACCAACACCGCGACGGGTAGCTTTGAGGGTGATACATCTGGCACACCTGGCACAGTCACATCTAATGCTGTCACTTTATCCGTACTGGAAGTTGCGGGGATTACGGTAGTACCTCTAGGCACTCCTACGGAAGCAACTGTAGCCGAGGCAGGGCAAGATGGTGCGACTCCAGGTCCTTATCAAAATCAACAGGGCATTAACAATCGAGATATTGTTTACTATGATTTCACTATTACCAACACAGGTAACAGTCCCACAGCAATTTTCATCCCTAATGTAGTCACCATCGGCGGTACTAATGGTACTAGTAGTGGCGCAGTTCAACGGATCAAGGTTATTGCCGTTGATCCTGACGGAGCAGGAGCTAGCCCTTCTATTGCCATAAGCGCAGGCACAGGTGGGACGACAGTGCCAACAGGGGGAGGGGGAGCGATCACCACTGATGCTGGCTTCTTGGGGGCAAGTAATGGCTATATTCCTGTCAATGGAACTGTAACTGTGCGGGTGGCTGTGCAGATCTTAGGGGTACAGGTGGGTGATACTACCACAGTAGTTTTGGGTGACACAGGTGCTAATGATAATACCGCAGGTACACAGAACCAAGATTGGGTAGCTTCGGGCGCACCTGTTCGTGATGTCTATACATCCGATCTTGCTTTCCCAGCAACAAATCCCTATGCAGTTGGTTTCCCTACGGTTGACCAGACTGCTGAAACTAATGGTAATCCCGTTAATGGTGACGCGGTTAACTTCCGAAAAGAAGCCAGTGCGTTTCTCTCTGCGAGTATTGCCAATGCGATCGACTATGGTGATGCCCCTGACACAGCCCTTTTCAGGACATTAATAAACCCTGCTGCTAGTTACACAAATAGTGGTGCAAGCCATATTATTAGTCCTACTATCAGGATTGGAGCATTAGCTACTGACGCTGAAGCTAATGGTGTGTCTACTGTAACCGCTGATGGTGATGACCTCGCTGTTACTGACGATGAAGATGGTGTTACTCTTCCCACATTACTGACCAGTACCACCAGCTACTCCGCCACAGTCAATGTCACGAATACTACAGGTAGTGATGCTTACTTGGTTGGTTGGATTGACTTCAATAAAAATGGGCTTTTTGAGACTAGCGAAGTACAGGTATTAGACGAGAACACAGGTACTTCCACGGTCATTGACCCGATCGCCACTGGTGCAACTGCTGTTCCCAAGACTCTAACTTGGACAGTACCTGCTGGGTTACTGGCAACTGATGTTCTCTATGCCAGATTCCGTTTAACCACAGATCTGAATGTCATTGGCAGCACTAACGTTGCGTCAATTGTTCCTCAGCCCAATAGACCACTCGGCGTTGGTGAAGTTGAAGACTACAGAATTGCTGTCGTTGCAGCAACACCTAACCTGAATACCGTAAAACGGATTACTAGCATCGCAGGAGTCGATATTCCTACGTTCTCCGCCAGTACCGTTAATCCTACATCCAATGCTGCTGATCTCAGATGGCCACTTCCTAACACCACATATCTACGCGGCGGCGTTGACTGTACGGCTCTAGGTACGACTTGTAATGGAGTCCAAGGCGGTAGACCTGGGGATATTGTGGAATACACCATCTACTTCCTCGCTAATGGTAATGACAACCTCAGAAATGTCAAGATCTGCGATGCTATTCCTACTAACACCACCTATCTACCTAACTCAATGATTTTGGGCTGGGATGGTGTGGGTACATTATTACCCGATCCTAGTGCGGCGATCGGACCAGGTGAAACCGCTCTAACTGATGCTGCGGGTGGAGATATCGGTACGTTCTTGCCTATCGGGGTAATTGATCCCGCTAATGCCCCAACGGGCAGTGCTTGTCAAACAGGCACAAATCCAACTGGAGCAATTTTTGTGAATTTTGGTGCGACCCCTGTCATACCCTTTGCAACTGCGAATGGCGCTACTAATGCTGCTACTCCGAACAGGGCTTATGGTTTTATTCGCTTTAGAGTGACCGTTAACTAGTTCTTTCTTTCCTTTAGGGCTAAATACTTGCTATTTAGCTCTTGTCAATGGAGTCATCCCACAGCCAAAACATATTTATGTCAAAATCATTTTTTCGAGTCTCAACTCGCGTACTAGTAACCACTGCCCTCATATTGGGTAGCTACTTCTCTTTGGCTAAATCAGTTTTGGCTCAATCGACTCCTCCGAATACGACCATTACAAACACCGCCGTAGGTACTTTTGAAGGTACAACATCAGGCACAACGGGAAATGTCACTTCTAACACCGTCACCCTATCGGTACTAGAAGTTGCTGGTATCAATGCAGCCCCATCTGGCAACCAAGAAGCACCTTTCGCAGTGCCGAACGCAGGAGCCTTTCAGGGTGTTGCGGGAATTAATACAGGTGATGTTGTTTATTTTGATTTCACAGTTACCAACGTAGGTAACGATCCCACAGGCTTCTTTATTCCTGGTACAGCCACAATTGGCGGCGGTACGTTAGAAAATATTCAAATCATTGAAGTTGACCCTAACGGGGCTTTAGGAGCGCCAACGCCAACAACAGTTGCTGTCACCGTACCAGTAGGTGGTGATAACACGATCGCTTTATTAGGCGCAACCAATGGCTATATTCCCGTAAATGGCACTGTGACAGTGCGTGTAGCGGTGAAAGTCACGGAAACAAACGTTGGTAATTCGATCACTGCCACATTAGGTAATACGACAGGAAGCGCTGGTACACAAAACCAACCTTATCTAGCCAATGCTAATCAAGATCTCTACACTAATGATTTAATTGATGGGACAACTATTCCCGTGCCTTATGCAGGTATTCTCGCGATCAGCCAAGTACCTGAAACTAACGGCAACCCTGCCAATGGTGATGCAACCAATCGCCGTCAAGAGGCAAGTGCTACTGGATCTGTCACTTTAGCTGCGACCCCAGTTGTATTTGGTTATAAATCCGTCACCCGAACTAACGATGTCGATGGTAGTGGCACCAACACACCAGGAGATGTCCTCACATGGCGAGTTACTTATGCCAATACAGGAACCGTTGACGTTACTGACTTCCAAATTGCCGATGTCCTACCCGCAAATGTAACCCTATCAGGAACCTTAGCGGCGGGAAATATCACCGTCAACGCCACCCAATCAGGAACAACCCCAATCGCTAACGCTGGTTACACAGGTACTGGTAATAACAATCTCTTTAATTCTAGTTTCACTTTAGTGGCGGGTGGAGTCGTCACCGTTGATATTCCTGTAACTATTAATGTTGCGACACCAAGTGGCACTGTGCTTAGCAATCAACCAACTGCTACGAGTACAGTTCTGCCTGCCGTAGGTGTCAGGACTGACAATATAGACGGTACAAATGTAGGTTTGCCGCTAGGTATTCCTGCGCCAACTGGCAGTATTCCGCAAACCCAAACAGGAGCGATCGATCCCACCACAGCTACCGTCGTCAGTCCTGCCAATGTATCAGGCTACAAATCCGTCAAGCTAACTACCGATACCGCACCTCTTACCACACTTAATTCTGGCGATACAGTTACATGGACAGTAATTTATCAAAATACAGGTGCATCTCCTGTTCCTAATTTCCAGATTAGTGATGTTTTACCCACTGGAGTAGCGATCTCTGGTACACCAACAGTTACAGTTACGGGCGGAGGGCAAACAGCACCAACTGTCAATGCTGGCTATACGGGCGCTGGCAATAATAATCTATTTAGTGCAACTGTTCCACTAGTCCCGAATGGAGTCATTGCTGTTAAAATTCCTGTAACGATTGCGCCGCTTCAGTCGGGTGATAAGTTTAACCAAGCTACTGCGACAGGTACAGGTATACCTTCAACAAATACAGATAATGTCGATGATCTAACTCCATCTTTACCCGCCGATGTCATTGCTCAAATCGAAACAGGAAGCATCGACCAAACGGAAGCCGCAGGGGTTGACCCCACTAGAATTACGATTATTGCGACTGAGCCAAAACTATTGCTAGTCAAGCGCATGACTGCGGTTAATGGCGTGAATATTAATGGGTTTATTGATGATCCTGGTACTACCGATGATAATGATACCAATTGGCCGACTGACGATAATACATATTTACGCGGTGCAATCAATGGGGTTTCGGTCAAACCAGGTGATCAACTTGAATACACAATCTATTTCCTGTCTGCTGGCAATACAAATGTTAGCAACGTAGTTATTTGTGATTTGGTTCCACCCTTGACCACATTCGTAAATAATGCCTACGATGTTGTTGGCGGCGGCAGTGGCTTGGGGATGGCTTTTGGTAGTAGCACCACGGTTCTGCCCATAACCCCAACTAGTTATTTGACTTATCTTGCTGATAGCGATAAGGGAAGATTTTATCCTGCTGGTAGCACTCCAAATACCACTGCACCTCTTGTAACGGTCTGCAACAAACCAAATACGGCGATCCCCATGGCAATTAGCGATAATACCGATGGCTTAGTTGTGGTAGATGTCATAAAAACTTCTGATCCGCTTCCAAATTTCTTGCCCTTTGCTACAGGTGCAGGAACGCCCACGAATTCCTATGGTTTTGTGCGTTTTCAAGTACAAGTGAAATAAAAAAACGAATAGTGAGGGGAGGCGCGAAGCGCCTCCCCTCACTTATTATTATAAAATGTATTTTGTGCGTATCTTGCGCGAAGTTTTTTATGGGAATGGCTCAACCATGACTTTTACCTTAGATCCATCAAGCGATCGCGTCACACTTCCCGATCACACTCAACTTCCAGAATCTGATGGTACGTTTGTGAAAAATTTTCAAGAGCATCCCCAAAGCATTCTGCTCACAGATTCGATTGAGCCAGTTTTACAAAAAATTCATCCTGACGGACAATATGCGATCGGGCAGGATTCGGGTATATATTGGCGCATGACCGAACCGCCTGAAAAGGGAGCCGAAGCACCTGATTGGTTTTATGTGCCGAATGTGCCGCCGACCTTAGATGGTCAGTCTCGCCGATCCTATGTGCTTTGGCAAGAATTTATTGCGCCTCTCATAATTTTAGAATTTGTATCTGGTACTGGTAAAGAAGAACGCGATCGCACTCCTTGGACGGGTAAATTTTTTATTTATGAGCAGGTAATTCGTCCTGCTTTTTATGGTATCTACGAAGTCCAGAAAGCGAGTATCGAGCTATATCGTCATGTGACAAATCACTTTGAGTTAGTTGCCGCCAATGAGAGAGGACATTTCCCGATCCCAGAGTTGGGCGTAGAACTTGGGCTTTGGCAAGGCGTTTACCAAAATTCTGAGTTGCCTTGGCTCCGTTGGTGGGACGCTAATGGTAATTTGCTGTTAACAGGCTGGGAAACATCTGAACAAGAAAAGTTGATTGCTCAACAGGAAAAGTTGATTGCTCAGCAGGAACGGTTAATTGTTCAACAGGAACGTCAGAAAAACGAAATTTTGATCGCCCAACTCCGTGCGGCAGGGATTGAACCGCAGGTTTAGTTGGGATCTGATTGCCTTGCGTACACCACAAAGATGGTTTAGTGGCGCTAGATATCTTTAAAATTTCTTTTCTGTAGCCATTTGCTATAGGTTCAGGAGTTCCAACCACCTGCTATGGTTTTGTTCGTTTTCAGGTTAAGGTTAATGTTAAGTAGAAGAAAAGCTTTGAAATAACAATGAGTCATACCGATTTTTCTGATTTGGTAGGATGCCTCCAATGGCGATCGCAAAATCAGTCTTGTCAGCGAGCTATTACCTTTTTGTTGGATGGTGAGTTACAAGAGAGCCATTTAAGTTATGCAGACTTAGATTTACAAGCTAGAGCGATCGCGGCTCAGCTACAATCTCTAGCACCAACTGGCTCAAGGGTATTGCTTTGCTATCCATCTAGTCTGGAATTTGTTACTGGCTTTTTGGGTTGTCTTTATGGGGGGATGATCGCCGTTCCTGTTTCGCCGCCAAAGCGATCGCAGATCCAGTCACGATTAATGTCTATCGTCTTTGATGCTCAGCCTGCAATAGTAATGACCACTGGGGATTTACTAGAGAACATCCAACAATCATGGCTCAGCTTACCAAATCTGCCAATGGTGCAATGGGTTGCTAGCGATCGCCTAACAATAGATCTTGAGCTTGCGTCAGATCTTGCCTCGCAATGGCAAAGGATTGATTTACAAGCAGATAGTCTGGCGTTTTTGCAATATACATCTGGCTCCACTGGTCAACCCAAGGGCGTGATGGTCAGCCATGCTAACTTAATCCAAAATTCAGCTTACATCCAGACTGCATTTGAGCTAAATCAAACTAGTGTTTCCGTAAGTTGGTTGCCTAATTTTCATGATATGGGGCTAATTGATGGCATTATTCAGCCCCTCTATACGGGATTTCTGGGGGTCTTAATGTCACCGACATCTTTCTTACAAAAGCCTATTCGTTGGCTAGATGCTATTTCTCGCTATCGAGCGACTCATAGTGGGGGACCAAATCAGGGATATGAGTTATGTATTCGCAAGATTAATGCAGAGCAAGTCAGTCAGTCACAGATTGATTTGAACTCTTGGCAAAGTGCTTATACTGGCGCAGAACCAATCAGGCGAGCCACCTTAGAACAATTTGCGAGCAGGTTCAGCCCATGTGGGTTTCAGTCTAAATTTTTCTATCCTTGCTATGGCATGGCGGAATCAACTTTGATGATTTCGGGAGGAGCAGTCAATGTTGAGCCAGTATATTGTGCGATCGCGGCGGAAGCCTTGACCCAAAAACAAGTTGTGATTGTTGATGATCAAGCTCCCGATGCAAAACATTTGGTCAGTGTGGGAAATAGTTGGCTAGATACAAAGATAGCGATCGTCAATCCTGAATCATCGCAGGAAACTTTTACAGAATGCAGCCCCGATCAAGTTGGGGAAATCTGGATATCAGGAAGTAGTGTGGCGATCGGTTATTGGCAAAATCCTGAAGCAACAAAAGCTACGTTTCAAGCCAAACTTAGCGATCGCCCAGAGCATTGGCTGCGAACTGGTGATTTGGGATTTATTCGCAATGGCGAGCTTTTTGTGACGGGACGGCTTAAGGATTTATTGATTTTGTGGGGGCGAAATCATTACCCACAGGATATTGAGTTAACTGTCCAAAATAGCCATCCATCCCTGCGTATTGATGCTGGTGCTGCTTTCTCGATAGAGGTTAATCATCAGATCACCATTCAAGAAAGTTTAGTAATTGTGCAGGAAGTGGAGCGAAGTGCTTTACGCAATTTGGATGTTGATGCGATTATGTCGGCGATTCGGCAAGCGGTATCTGAACAACATGAAATCTCAGTATTTGCGATCGCCTTAATTAAACCTGCCAGCATCAGCAAAACATCAAGCGGCAAAATTCAACGTCAAGCTTGTCGAGAACAGTTTTTGGCAGGTAGTCTTGCTATCGTTGCTCAGTGGACAAATCCCAACATAGAGGATGTAGAATCTTCTCTCCCATCTTCATCTGGGGCTAGCTCAACAGATACATTGACTGAAGATACATTGACTGAAGAGGCAATCTTAGAATGGCTTTTGGGTAGAATCGTTCAAGCGCTAAACATTGATCCCGATGACATCAATGTGGATGTATCTCTTTTTAGTTATGGCATAGACTCATCGGTGTTGCTTAATCTCACCGCAGATTTATCAGATTGGAGCGGTCATCAACTTAAGCCCACTCTCTTTTGGGAATATCCCACTATTATGGGATTAACGGCTTATTTACTGAGGTTGAGTGAAAATTAGACCATCACAGTAGGGCAGATTTAGTTGATAATTCTCTGCTGAAGCAAGAGCTATATGCAAAACCCGCCCTACTTAACTGTTACATAGTGGAACAGGCTTCTAGCCTGTTGACGGGCAGGATGCCCATTCCACAATTTATATTTAATTGGAACCAGCTACTTATATGTACAAATAAATCATAAATATATGTCTGCCAATTCAGAACCAACATCTTTAATATTCGATCCTTTTTCTCCTGAATTCCACAATAATCCCTATCCTACTTACGATTGGTTACGCGAACATGATCCAATCCACTGGAGCTTCATGCAAGCTTGGGTAATTACTTCTTATCGTGATGTGGAAGCATTACTCAAAGCTTCACAATTACAAATCGATGATTTACCCATGCGCTTACGCCAAAAAAGCCAATACCTAAAACAATGGGATTTTGAATGCTTGGCGCGAACTATAGAAAACTGGTTGTTTTTTATGGAACCACCACATCACACAAAACTCAAAGGCTTAGTTGCAAAAGCTTTTACCCCCAATGCCATTGAATTACTGCGACCCGCGATCGCTCAATCAGTTGAGCATTTACTGACAGTTGCAGAGGAAAAAGCAAGGCAAAATGGAGGTGAAATAGATGTGATGACTGATTTTGCCGCACCGCTCCCTGCGATGACCGTCACGCAAATCCTCGGTATACCCATTAGCGATCATGATAAGTTAATGCGTTGGTCCTATGATTTGTTTTTTGTATTTGATCAACCAATGTCCTTAACTGGCTATCAAAAACAAAATGCAGTTGCGATCGAGGCTAGAGAATATCTGGTTAATCTCATGACCACTTACCCTACTGGCTTAATTGGACAACTGATGTCAGCGCGGGATCAAGACTTGCAGTTGAGTGAAGATCAAATTTTAGGATTTTGTATTATGTTGCTGATTGTGGGGCAGGAAACCACTAAAAGCCTCATAGGGAACAGCGTACTTGCACTTTTACAACATCCTCAAGCCTTGTCAGAGCTACAACAAAATCTTGATTTAGTACCCGTAGTAATTGAGGAATTATTACGCTATGACAGCCCAGTACAAGTTATTGCTCGTATTGCTAAGGAAGATTTTGACTATGGTGGTAAGACTATTCATGCTGGTGACAAGGTGATTTTATGTCTGGGGGCTGCTAATCGTGATGCCGAAACTTTTCCTGAGCCTAATCAGATTAATTTTCATCGCCGTAATTACAATTTACCTTTTGGTGGTGGATTACACTATTGTTTAGGGGCGGCTCTAGCAAGAGTACAGGGGCAAATTGCAATTAGGCATTTGATTGAGCGTTATCCTCATTTAAAATTAAAGTCCTTGAATCAATCTGCTTTGCATTGGCGGGAAAGTATCACCCTAAGAGGGCTAACAAACTTATCAGTAGACTTGGCAATATGATCAGGGAACCGATCGCAATTATTGGTATTGGCTGTCGTTTTCCACTAGCTGACAGCCCACAATCTTTGTGGGAATTATTGTGTGAGGGGGGAGATGCGATCGCATCAATGCCTAGCGATCGCCGTCAGCTATATCCCTTTAGCCAAATTGATGATGCAAAACTCGAAGCCCTCCAAGCTAAATGGGGTGGTTTTTTAGATGGGATCGATCAGTTCGATGCTAGCTTTTTTGGGATTGCACCTAGTGAGGCGGTAGCGATTGATCCCCAGCAACGACTGCTTCTGGAAGTAAGTTGGATGGCTTTGGAAGATGCCGCTATTGATTGCGAACAGATTCGAGGCAGTCAAACGGGTGTATTCATGGGAATGACAGTCGATGGTTATGAAGCGATTTTGCAAGGGGGGGATGACCAAACCGCCTATACATCTTTTGGCACGAGTAATGCGATCGCTGTCAACCGAATTTCTCAATACTTTGATTTTCAAGGCGCAAGCTTGGCTGTGAATACGACCTGTTCATCTTCATTAGTAGCCGTAGATATAGCCTGTCAGAGTATTTGGTCTGGAGAAAGTTTGTTAGCCTTAGCAGGTGGTATAAATATTTTTGCCAATCTCGGTCTATCACCGCAGTCAGCAGAATTAATTTCTCCCACACACCGATGTCGCTCCTTTGCCGAGTCAGCCGATGGGTATGTGCGTTCTGAAGGTGTGGGTGTTGTTGTTCTCAAACCCATGTCGCAAGCTCTAGCAGATGGCGATCGCATTTACGCGGTAATTCGGGGCAGTGCTGTAAGACATAATGGTAGTGGCAATGGACTTGCTGTTCCCAATCTACAAGCTCAAGAATCTCTTCTGAGGCACATATATCAAAAAGCCGAACTCAGTCTAAGTGCGGTTGATTATTTGGAAGCTCATGCTACTGGCACAAAGATGGGCGATGCAGTAGAAATCAAAGCGATCGAACGGATACTCAATCCTTCTTCTCTTCCTCTTTCTCTTTCGCCGTCTCTAAATGATTCTGAACAACATCAAGGATATATTGGCACGGTAAAAACCAATATTGGTCATACAGAAACCGCATCTGGAATTGCAGGGATAATTAAAGCGGCACTAGTTGTATATCATCGCCAAATTCCGTCAAATTTGCATTTCGACCATCCTAGTGCCTATATTGAGTTTGAGAAGTTGCCATTTCGAGTACCAACTGAGAGTGCTTTTTTACCCAAAGAGAGAACTGTTTATGCAGGAGTCAGCGCCTTTGGGGTTGGTGGCACGAACGCTCATGTCATCTTAGAGTCAGCACCTTCAGTACCGATCGCTAATAATGATGTATCGACAAGTTCTATCTGTCACGTTTTAATTTTGAGTGCTAAAACCGAACAGGCGCTGCGACAAATAGCGATTAATTACCAACAGTTTTTGGCAAAATATCCAGAATTAGCGATCGCCCAAATATGTGCAACAGCAGCAAGGCGATCACAGTTTAAATATCGTCTGGCAATTATGGCAAATGCGATCGATGATTTGCAAAACAAACTAAGTTATTACCTTAGCGGTCAATCATGGCAGCAATTAGTTGAAATATCTAGTGAAATATCTAGTGGCAAGGCAAATCCCAATAAATATAAACGTAAGTCTCTTGAAAAAATTCTCATTAATTCCGAAACATCGATCAGCGAATTAATTAGAAACTATCCAGATCGGGCTTTGGAACAAATTATTTTTGATTCATCAGCGCTACCAGAATTAGATGAGTATGGGGTTCAGTCATTGAGATCACAAATACTTGAACTGTGGGTAAATGGTGCAGATGTTGATTGGAAAAGTTTATATATTAATTGCCATATTAATTACCATTCTCCAATTGTCTCATTACCATCCTATCCATTTGAGAGAAATTCATTTTGGGTACAGCCCCAAGCCTTAAGCATTTCTGCCACAACCAACAAAGTTATTTCCATAGAAGCTAATACTTCGACAATAAATGAGGATAGAACTGAATCCGAGACGCTTTATGTTGCCCCGCGCAATCAAGTTGAGCAAAAATTACAAGCAATTTGGGAAAAGGTTTTTAATCTTCATCCAATTAGTATTCATGATAATTTTTTCGAGATCGGCGGCACTTCTTTGATTGCTGTAGATTTATTTACGAAAATCGATCAGACTTTCAAATGTCATCTTGGGCTTGTCTTTTTATTTCAATACCCAACCATTGCGGAACTTGCTGAGTTGTTAAACCAACAACAGGAGCAGAACCAAAAACGATTCAACAATCTGAATTTCCCTTGGTCAACCCTTGTCCCAATTAGAGCAAGTGGGTTGTATTCGCCTCTATTCTGTGTTTCTGGTATACATGGCAATGTCCTTATATACGCCGATCTTGCTAAAAATTTAGGAGAAGCGCAACCTTTTTATGGTTTGCAATCAAAAGGACTTGATGGCATTCAGTCGCCACATACCAGTATTGAAGAAATGGCAACGTATTACATCGAAGCAATTAAAACCGTGCAGCCACAGGGCCCCTATTTTCTAGGGGGATTTTCTTTGGGAAGTAAAGTTGTTTGGGAAATGGCGCAGCAATTGCATCGACAGGGCGAAAAAGTAGCCCTTCTCGCACTATTTGATGGCACGACTAGAGCTACTAATATTGGTCGCCTCCCTTTTTACAAACGTATTTTCCTCCATTATCAAAACCTGAGAGAAATGGGCTTTACCTATATTTCCCAGAAATTTCCCTCATGGCGTGAATGGCTAAGTGGTCGCTATGATTATTGGACTAAAAAAATTACTCGAAATATTTTTCAGAAATTACAAATCCCCTTACCGATCTATTTGCGTCAGTCAGCGATCGCTGATTCCCTAGAAAAAGCTGGTACTCACGCCCTAAAAAACTATGTAATTCGCAGCTATCCTGACAAAGCAACTTTGTTTCGGGCTGAGATCCAGTCCGCTGATCAAGGTGTTGGCTTTGTCCCGCCAGATTGGGATCTAGGATGGGGAAAATTAGCGACTGGCGGATTAGAAATACAGCCTGTTATTGGCGATCATATATCGATGTTTCGTGAGCCACAGGTGCAAGTTTTAGCGCAGAAATTGCAGGATTGTTTGATTAGGGCGCGTGAAGAATGTCCTTAAACTAGAATCTAAAATCCGCCATAAACAATTACTACAACAAGCGGATGATTGTATCGACTAGGCGATCATAAAAGAAATAATCATGTGAGCCAATAGTTTTAATCACTTTGCCGCCAAATTGTCGCTTAAACCGCGAAAAATTATAGTAAGCATGATCGGGATCTTCGGTGTAACCGTAAAAATCATAAATCTTGCAGCCTCGTTGTTTGGCGCGTTGGATCGCTGCCCAATGCATGGCATAGGCTGGCATCACTTGCCGATCGCGATTGCTCCGACCACCATAGAGATAGGTACAGCGATCGCCCCAATATATTAGTAAAACCGCAACTAAATTTTCGTCCTGATATTTCGCCAAACCAATTTCGGCAATCCCTTCTCGAAATAGATTTTGACAAAGTTTGATAAAAAAACTATATGGTTCGTTTAAAAAACCTTGTCTTTGGGCAGTTTCATAAAATAGATCAAAGAAGATGGGAATCGCTGCATCATCGCTACGAAAAGAAGTTTCAACGCCATAGCGCCAACTCAGACCTAGGTTATAGCGTCCTTTTGGGCGCATATTTGCCAATAGTTCTGTTTCGGATTGGAGTAAATCAATCCAGAGGGTTTCCGATGGCATCAAGTCCGCAGGCGATCGCCGAAAGTTTTGATTCATCCATGCGGGTTTAGCTGATAACAAAGGTTCAATGCGTAAAGCGATCGCGCCGCCATGTTGTTTTGAGTTTTGAGCGATTTGTTCTGCTTTTGATAGTAAAAGTTGGATTGCCTCTAGTTCTAGATTATGTGGCAATATAGGAGCGGCGGGAGCAAAGATGATATTTGCAGAACTTGGTTGTGGATAGAAGTAAAAAATACAACCGCCGATTAATTGATGGAATTCATTAAATAGCCCATAGCGAAAGGTTTGATAACCATCAAGTTCGCGAAAGTCAGCCCATGCCCAAGACTGCATGAAACAACTATGATGTGATGCTTGGGTAAGCTGATCCCATACAAGGCGATCGCTACTTTCTAATTTCCTGACTATCACTTTTTCTTTTCGGTATTGGCAAGATGAATCAACCAATAAACACCGCCCATAGTCATCATCAATCCAATAAATCCTAAACTAATATCCCCATCACCAGTCCCTCCAAAGGAAGTTGAACCTTTAGCAAATACGGCATCGGGAGCCGCGAGATTGGCTACCAGTAATGTTAGGGAAAGGATGGCGATTACTTTTGCCGTATTCAGATTAAAGGTGGGACGGGTTATAGAATTTACCGAGTTTTCATAAATTAGTTGTATAGAATCTTTTTGAGTAAGTTGCTTCTGAAAAGCAATCAATTTAGGTTGTAATTCTCGCAAATCATTGGCAATCTCCTGCGGTAACTCTTGCGATCGCTCTAGTAACTTCGTAATTAAGCGCGACAAATCTATTTGATTAAGTAACTGCTTGACTCTGGTTAACCATTCTTGAGAGATTTCGGGCGTATGAGACTGATGCTGAGCAGGAATTAACAGGCTTTCTGGATTAGATTCTAACTGCTTGAGCCAAGCTTCAGCCAAAGATTCTAAGCTCATGGGATCGTTAATTGATAAGCTGTTGGGAATTGCCGCGATCGCCTTGTCATGCTCCTGTAAATCTAGAAAATCAATTTTTTGTGATTCTGATCGTAATTCTAGTACTTGATTACTGCCACGATTAAGTAAATAGAAAAACAGTTGAGAAGAGTTACATTTATGGGGGATTACAGAATTTCGTAGCTTGCCGATCGCTTGCTCAAACACAAATATCTCTGGCAATGTCTCTAATGTTAATTCGCGTAACCCTTCTGGTAAAACTAAATTGCTGATTTCAGAACGAATAATCTCTTTTTCTGAAGCGAGCAGAAATCCCCAATTCCCATAATTATGATTTGTAAAAGAAGGAATCTCTAACTGCATCGGCTTCACATCAAAACCTGCGGCTTGGATAGTTTGATAAATGCACCAAAAAGCTAATGTATTGCGATCGGGCGAAACTGCATTAGTGGCGATAATTCCTGAAGGAACAAGAGATTGTTTCAGTAAAGAGAACCATTCTAAAGCATAAATTTGAGTTTCCGCAACTGAGGCTGGATAGGTAAAATCACAGATAATTGCATGATAGCGATGACCTATCTCTTCTTCGATGAAGAACTCTTGGGTGATTTTATTAAGAAAAGCAAAGGCTTCGTGAATGTGAATTTTAACTTTCCTATTAGATAGACTCTCTTGATTAAAAGCAGCAAAATCCCGTTTTCCTAAATCGATAACTTCCTGAGAGTAATCCACCAAATCAATATGACTAACTTGTGAATATCGTAGAATATCCCGCACTGCCAGCCCATCACCACCGCCACAAACCAAAACCCGCAAATCCTGATCAGGAAATCGCTGAACAGCCAAAGCGATCGCAGGACTGGTCAAATATTCATGATAAATCGCTTCATCGGCACTGTGAAATTGTAATTCTCCATTAATATAAAAGGCGACTCCATTAGACTGCTGTTCGACAAACAGAGAAGTTGTCATGATTTACCAATCTCCCGACATCATCAAAATAAAGCCAGCAATCACCAATCCCCATGCACAGACCCATTGCCAAGTGCGATCGGGTTCGCTCTTTTTTGTATAATTGGGAGAATCTGCCGTTAAACTTTGAGGAGTAGCCGATTTCTCAGTCATTTCAAAGTCATCAGGGCTAACTTTTTTGGTCGAATAAACGTGAAGTTCTCGATCTTGCCAAGCCTCGATCGCTAAATTCCAGAGATGCTCTTCATCCCAATAGTCCCAAGTGTTACGCAATTCACGATTATCTTCGCTTTTGTAAATTCCTTCCGTTTTCGACTCAAAATAATATAGCCGTCCCATTGCGCGTAATTTGGGATAAGGCTCATGATGATTATGCATCGCATCCCAAAGCCCAAAGCGAATATCATCACCAACATGATCACCAGCAATGCGATCGACCGAAATCTCTTCGGATATATACCAGTTAACGTTAGTCTCCAGACTGTCAGGATCAACATCAGGATCAACTTCGCGCAATAGATAATAATTGGAGCTATGAGAATGAAGTAACCACTCCATCATTTCATATCCATTCGCATCGTCATAGGTACTGAAGTCTTCAACCGTCCATTGTTTGCCACTATAGGCAACGCGATCGCCTGTTCTCAGCCGTGGCAGAAAACTGATGTGGTCGGTGCTAACTGATTTTTTCACGATTTTACTGCAATTCTGTCAGATCGTATGGTTCATTTTACAATGCTAATCTGGTTTTGGCTAATCGCATTTTGGGAAATTTTGATTTTTAAGTAACCCTTGTGAGGATAATTAGTCCAGCCGTTACACCAATTAAATTTGGTAGCCAAGCCGCAGCGATCGGCGAGAGAAACTCAACTTGTCCGAGAGCGCCACAAATAAATAGCAAAAGATAATAGCCAAAAATAATTAACACGCTCAAACCAAATCCGATCGCTGCACCAGTTCTTTGTGGACGCATTCCTAACGAAGCACCAACGATCGCAAATACCACACAGATAAACGGCAACGCATATTTTTGTTCGAGTCTAACCTCTAACTTGCGAATTTCTTTGGTGTTACCCGACTGTTTCAGCAAGTCGATATTGCGGCGAATATCAGCAATATTCATTTCTTCAGCGCTACGTTGCTCTTGCGCCAAATCTAGAGGAGCGCGTGGTAAACGCAAATTTTGTTCTTCAAATCGCAAAATACTACGATAGTTACCATCCGAACCCACTAGATAGGTTGTCCCTTTGCTAAATTTCCAGACACTCTGCTCAGGCAGCCATACCGCCGAATCAGCCGCTAAAATTTGTTGAAGTTGTCCTTGAGAAAAATCTAAAACCGTTAAACCGCGCATCTCTTTCCCGTCAAAGCTACGCGCATAAAAACTACGAACTAAACCCTGTTTGGTCGTACCATCCTCTTGTGGCACTTCACCATATTGTTGATAAAAAATATCTTGGTTCTTAAACTGCACATTTTCTTGTTTCAGCGCTGCGCGTAAAGTACTCCGCGACTGCCAGTTTGCCGCAGGCACGATCGCCTCATTAAAAACATAGGTCATTCCCGTGACAAATAAGCTTAGTACCAACGCAGGTAAAACCAATCGATAGGCACTGACCCCGCAACTGCGTAAAGCTGTAGTTTCACCATCGCCAGACATGCGGCTGTAGGAGAGCAATGTCGCTAGCAGCATCGACATTGGGAATGAGTAGACCATAAATCCAGGGATCTGATAGCCAAAAATCTGAAGTGCGATCCAAACGCTTAATCCTGCATCGGTAATCAGGCGAATTAATTCAAACAGTGAGCCGATCGCTAAAATCACAGATGAAAATGCGCCCACGCCAAACAAGAATGGGGTCAGCATCTGCATGACCAAATAGCGATCCATGATCGATAGTCTTGGTAGCCATCCTTGCGACAGGTTTGAAACTTTTTTCGTTGGATGAGTCGTTGGTAAGGTAGCCATTTTCTAGATTATTGACTTAGATCGAGATTACAGGTTTTTGGGAGTTTTATTACAAATATTTACTAAGGTGGCGATCGAGCTTTGTCACTTATCAAATTTGTCATCTTTGCCGTTAGAGTTGCAGGGCAGGTGGCATTGTAAAATAGAAATATCGTCAATGGAGCAACCCCGATGACAGTCATAAAGGCAAAACCCTCTTTAAAGACAATCTATGAAGAAGATTACTTGCAGTGGTTGGAAATGACTACCGAACAACTCCGCACGGGGAAACTAGAAAATTTAGACATTGAGAACCTTTTAGAAGAAATTGAAGCAATGGCGCGAAAAGAAAAAGTTGCATTAGAAAGTAACTTAGAAATTTTATTGATGCACTTACTCAAATATGAATATCAAGTCAATAAACGTACTTCAAGTTGGCGATATACCATTGACGAACATCGTAGCCGAATTCTCAAAGCACTAAAAGTAAGCCCTAGTTTAAAACCATACTTAAAAAATGTCTTTGATGACTGTTATCAAGAAGGTAGAAGAAAAGCCGCCATTGAAACAGGATTAAATATCTCTACTTTCCCAATGCGATCGCCTTTTAGCCAAGAAGAGACTCTAAATCCTAATTTTTTACCTGAATAAGCCAAATTATCACCATTGACTCAGACTTTTTGTTTTATCGGATTAGCAATCGCTAAAGTTTAATGGTTTTGCGATCAAGTAATTTTAAAAAACTGCTCAACTGTCACAATTGGACTAGCAAAACTATCAACAAGACAAAGGAAATCGCGATCACATCTAAAAATGAAATTTTTCGCCAAGATAGTATTTGCGGACATCGGGATCATCTGCTAATTCTCGGCTAGAACCATCGGCAAAAACCTCGCCTTCACGCATGATATAAGCGCGATCCGTAATCGATAGGGTTTCGCGAACATTATGATCGGTGATCAATACACCCATATTGCGATCGCGTAGGTTACTGATAATAGTCTGAATTTCGCTCACCGCGATCGGATCGATCCCCGCAAAGGGTTCATCGAGCAAGATAAACTTCGGTCCTGCTTCACCAACCGCCAAAGCTCTTGCAATTTCAGTACGACGACGTTCTCCCCCCGACACTTGAATTCCCATTGTATCGGCAATCTTTGTCAGTCGAAATTCTTCCAGTAAAGTTCGCAACCGATGAATCCGCTTTTGCTTAGGTACATTTGTTTGTTGCATTACTAACAAAAGATTATCGCGCACTGATAACTGTCGAAAAATTGTTGCCTCTTGCGCTAAATAAGCCATCCCCATCCGCGCCCGCTTATGTATCGGTAAGCGAGTAATATCCTGCTGATCGAGCCACACACTACCACTATCGGGCTGAATCAACCCTGTCGCCATATAAAAGGTCGTAGTTTTGCCAGCACCATTAGGTCCCAATAGCCCAACAATTTCCCCCTGTTTGACGGTGAGACTCACTTGCTGAACAATTTGTCTGGTGTTATAGCTCTTGCTAACATTTTCGAGGGAGATTTGCATTACTCGATGATTTGTCTCGATGATTGGTGATGATGGTTGGTAATTTCGCACCTAGCAATAGCCCAATGGTACATGATTACTCGTCAAAACTCGTCAAAATAATCTGGTTCAGGCAATTAAACGTAAACCCAGTAAGGTTTTTAACTACACAAATGGGATCTGCATATGTTCGTCTGGTATTAGCGATCGCGATATACTAGAGACAAATAGCTTGAAAGCTAGATGCTAAGCCCTGATAAAAGCCCTGACAAAAGCCTTGACAAAGTTTGAATTTGACTCTATTCCCGAAGCCCTTGACGACCTCAAATCTGGTCGCCTCATTGTCGTTGTCGATGATGAAAATCGTGAAAATGAAGGCGATTTGATTGGTGCTGCTCAATTTGCCACTCCTGCAATGATTAACTTTATGGCGGTCAAGGCGCGGGGCTTGATTTGTCTGACGATGACAGGCGATCGCCTCGATGCGCTAGATTTGCCCCTGATGGTTGATCGCAATACTGACAGCCACCAAACTGCTTTTACGATCAGTATCGATGCAGTTGAAGGCACATCTACAGGTATTTCGGCGGAAGATCGATCGCGCACGATTCAGGCGGCGATTAATCCCAATACGCGCCCCAATGATTTACGCCGCCCTGGGCATATTTTTCCCCTCAGAGCCAAAGATGGTGGGGTACTAAAACGGGCGGGGCATACAGAAGCGGCGGTAGACCTATCGCAGATGGCAGGGCTGTATCCCGCAGGTGTAATTTGCGAAATTCAAAATGATGATGGCTCGATGGCGCGATTGCCTGAGTTGATTGAATATGCCAAGTTGCATAATCTCAAATTAATTAGTATTGCCGATCTGATTAGTTATCGACTTGCCCACGATCGCTTTGTGAAACGGGAGGCGATCGCTAGTTTGCCATCATTATTTGGTGATTTTCGGGTTTATGCCTATCGAAATACGATTGATAATACTGAGCATTTGGCGATCGTTAAGGGTGACTTACAAGAGTTCCCCGACAATGAAGTTTTGGTGCGTGTGCATTCTGAATGTCTGACAGGTGATGCCCTCGGCTCGCTGCGTTGCGATTGTCGTGGACAGTTGCAGAGTGCGTTGAAAATGATTGAATATACCAATTGGGGCGCTGTAATCTATCTACGTCAAGAAGGGCGTGGCATTGGCTTGATTAATAAAATCAAAGCTTATGCACTCCAAGATGGGGGATTAGATACGGTTGAAGCTAATGAAAAATTAGGATTTGGTGCTGATTTGCGAACCTATGGGGTCGGGGCGCAAATTCTGCATGATTTGGGTATCAAAAAAATGCGGCTGATTACTAATAATCCGCGTAAACTTGCGGGACTCAAAGGTTTTGGCATCGAAATTGTCGGACGCAAGCCTCTATTAATTGAAACCAACGAATATAACCGACAATATCTGGAAACTAAAGCCGAAAAGTTGGGGCATCTACTTTTAGAAAGCAAGTTAGTTACGATCGGTATTCGTTGGACAGAAGCAAAATCGACCGAATGGCTCGATCAACTGCGAGAAGTTGCAGTACAAAATGATTTGTTATTGCAAGAGGAAAATTCCCATGCTTTGGCAAGTCTGTTTTCTAATGCTGACACTCAAAATCCTTTGCCATCCGATCAAGATATATCCAGCCAGCTTTCACTCTTACATTTAGGATTCGATCGCTCTAAAGAGATTGCTCCAGACTGGTACGAACAGCCAAGTCATCCCTATCGTCAAGCGATCGTCAAGCTCTTGAAGCAACTCAAACAATGGGAACAAATCAGTACTTTTCGATTTTGTGTAGCCCTTGATGATAGTGACTTACCCGAAAGTTTTGTGGAAACAATTAACCTTGGGCTAGCGTGGAATAACGCTTGGAAAAGCGATCGCATGTACGAGTGGTTTAACGTGGTTTAATTTTTCCCTCCACGGCGGCGGCGATCTTGCCATTCCAAATAGGTGAGATAGCTAATGCCTGTGGTGGCGATCGCTAACAATACTACCGCCGCCCAAAAAAATGTATTAAAAAGAATGACCTCTGACATAAAGTTTTGTTGGTTATTTAATTGATTTTTTAATTCGTTTTTTAATTTACAACGCTTTGCGCCCATAGAGGAGAACTGATGATGATTTGACTTTGCTGCTGGATTCATTACCAAGTGGGTTGTTATAAAATGAGTAAATATGCGCTGCTAACTTATCGTTTTAGGAGAATTCAGTCATGATTGTTGCAAGTCCTTTGCTCACACTTGCGGAATATCTTGCTTACGATGATGGAACAGATACGCGCTATGAGTTAGTTAATGGAGAGTTAGTGGCGATGGCACAACCTACGGGAATTCATGGTGGCATGAGTGAATTTGTCAATGATTCTTTCCGTTTTGAGATTCAACGGTTGCAGTTGCCATTGATTTCTAAGCAGGATTTGATTGCGGTACAAACAGGGCTAGTTCGTGGCAAAATCACTTGTCGAGTCCCTGATGTGGTGGTGATTACATCGGATCAATGGCAGGATATGCGATTTCGGGAAGCAGTATTAACGGATTCGGTTCCTTTATTAGTTGTGGAAATCGTCAGTGATAGCACGCGCAATATTGACTACCGCAAGAAGCGAGCAGAATACAATGCAATCGAGATTCCTGAATATTGGATTATTGATTTTAGCGATCGCAAGGTGACGGTTTTACTTCTGGAAGATGGGCTATACGAGGAAATAGTTTATCGAGGCGATGAGGTGATTAAATCCTTGCTATTTCGCGAATTGAAGTTAACGCCATCACAAATTTTTAATATTTGAGGTTGTTATTATGCTGTTACACAGGATGTATTGCTCTCATAAAAAGTAATTCCTACTCTATCAATATGTTCGATTAGGTGTAAATTATCGATTGTGCTAAAAATGGATAAATCTATGGAATAGGGTAAAAGTAAGTCATCAATTTGATTCTGGATTTGGAGTAGTTGCCGATGATTGAGGCGATCGCTAAAATCTGATTGATCTGGGTAATTACTTCGGGCTTTAGTCCAAACTGATTCATAGGGATTCCATTTTTTCTTTTAGTTCGATAAATAGCTGAAAGTAGATATCATGAATGTCTTGATTGATTTGTTAGGCTACTTCGAGATTATAGGTATGTACTGAGGCAATTCTACTCTTGATCATCTTCATCCAGTTGTCACCATCAGCAATTAATCCACGTTGAAAGGCTAACCGTAAGGCATCTCAACTGCCTTGGATGCTAACTTCTCCTTGTTCTTCGTAGTAGTCTTTAATCACTTTCCATGCAAGTTCGTAGGTGTACTCGAAGGCTTTAATGATTCCTTGTTCTTCTAGTTCGCTTAGTTCACCTTTTTCGATAAATTTGGTAAGCTGCACGAGTGCTTTTTGATAGTTAAAACCCACATTCCGCTCGTAATGGAAGGGTAAAATAATAAGCGAAGGCAATGAGAAAGGTAACAAGGAGGAAAAACAGTGAAGAAAATCTGAGAGCAATGACGGGACTCAAATGGCTAACCAGAGTGTCATTGAGTATCAAAGCTGCATCTGAATTAGTAGAAAGTACAGAATCGTTACAGACCAGTAAATTACATGGATATAGCACAACCGAATCGCTGATGATGCTTTGCGCGAATGCAAGGCTCAACAGGCTACTAAGCGCGGTTTTCGTTTCCTTAAAGACCCTTTGTTTTTTACTTCCAGTGTTTTTCTCAAGTCGGCTAAACTTATTGAAGCCTTGGGGATGATTATGGCGCTTTGCTTGCTCGTTTAATAAATTCGCTCGTCCGATTTTCATCTCAGCGCTAAAGCACTGAGATGAAAATATATCGCATTATTTTTGTAATTTTCGGTGAAAAATCATGAGTCTTTTTTTGCAGACCCTTGCTAGTGCCAATTCAGTTTATGTCACTCAAAAATTTGAACTGGCGGAAATATTCGGCTTTGAAACCCGTAATCGCTATTTGATTAGAACCGAAGATGGACAGCAGTTTGGCTATTGTGCTGAGCCTAAAATTGGGTTTCTTGATGCAATTATGCGCCAGTTTTTAGGGCATTGGCGAGTGTTTAATGTTGTCGGAACCGATATGCATAATCAACAGGTTTTTCGCGCCCATCATCCTTTTCGTTGGTTCTTTCAGCGCCTTGATGTTTTTGGCGCAGGCGATCGCCCTGTGGGGAGTTTGCAACAGAGGTTTGCATGGTTTCATAAGAGATTTGATTTTCTCGATACACGAGATCGCGTGGTGATGACTATGACTTCGCCAATGTGGAAAATTTGGACATTTCCCATCAAAAAAGGCGATCGCGATGTATCCGTAATTGAAAAGAAATGGTCGGGGTTGGCGAGAGAATTATTTACGGACGGTGATAATTTTAGAGTTCGATTTACCGATGCCAGATTGACCGCCGATGAGAAATTATTATTGCTTGCTGGTGCTGTGTTTACCGATCTTTTATACTTTGAGACAAAAGCTTCTTGATGGTTAGGAATTGCCTTGGATTTTCAGATAATTGGTTACGAAGAAATCGATTCTACGAATAGCGAAGCATGGCGCTTAATTGATCGCCTCAAGATTGGTCGCCTTGGCACTGCATCAGCGAATGTCGTAGTTATTGCCAAGCGTCAAACTAAAGGTCGCGGTCAACGTGGTCATCAATGGCAGTCCGATTTGGGCGGTTTGTTTATGTCTGTGATTTTGCAGCCGAACCCAGAATTAGCAGCCGCAAACGCTCATCAAATTACGCTCTGGTCAGCTTGGGGCATTGCCAAAAAGCTCAATGAAACTGGGGCAAATGTAAAACTAAAATGGCTGAACGATTTGTTAATCGATCGCCGTAAATTAGGAGGTATCCTCACCGAAACCCGTATTGAGGCTAATAAAATCCGCTATGCCGTGGTCGGGATCGGGCTTAACTGGACAAATATCGTCCCGAATGGGGCGATCACCCTTGGAGAATTACCCACCACTTTATCAAGTATGGATGAGTTGATCGAAGTGGTGCTGTCGGGGGTAGCGTTGGGGCAGACCCGCCGCCAGAATGAAGGCATAGCAGACATTCTGGCGGAATACTTAGAAATGCTAAGCGATCGCACTGTCAGGCAAACAGTTCACGGACAAGAGCTACAAGGACAAATAGTTGACATTCGACCAACAGGCGAACTGGTAGTAAGATGGGAGGGTAGTTCCTCCAATGTGATCTATCAGCCTCAAATCTTTTCCGTCGGCTATTGAGAAGCTTCCTCTTCAGGTATGATTCTCCCAACTTTGAAAAACTATAGAATCAATATGCGAAAATCTATCCTTTCTACGATCACGTTAGCAACGCTGCTTTGCCTCTCTACAAATAACTATGCTCTAGTTGGCTCAGCATTCGCAGCGAACAAGTCAGCAGTTTCGCCTGATGTTAATTTTCAGAGCCGGCCCTCAGCGCCATCCAACCCATCCAACATAGAAGTACCTGCGATCGCCCCTGCCAATGCGCGTATTGAAATTCAAAGCGAATTCAACTCTAAATCAGTACCTGCCAATCTTTCTATCGACAATCGCGAACCTGTTCAAGTTAATATTGAGACTGCGAGCAAGACTTCCTCTCCAAAGTTGGCTCCAAATTTAGATTTAGAGCGATCGCCAACTGAACAACCTGCCACACAACCCGTAGAAATAGTATTAGAAAATCGTTCCACTGGTTGCAAGTTTAAAGCAAGTAGTCTCTTAGAAATTGATGCCGATCTCTGCAATCCTAAACCAGCGATCGCTGCTGCCAAGAAAGCTAATCCAAGTTCTCCGCAAAACTATACAGCCAATGGCGAAGTTCTCTATGCCGCCGCCAATGGTGAAACTGCGATGCAAGTGCGCCGACTGACCGCACAGGAAATTGCGGCGATGAGCGTACCCAGCAATGGCGATAAACAAATGATATTCCCATTGATTGCGCCATCAATAATTAGTTCGCTGTTTGGTAGCCGCGTACATCCTGTCACTGGGCAAATCCGCTTTCATCAAGGAACTGACCTCGCCGCCGCCGAAGGTACGCCCGTAGTCGCAGCTTTTAGTGGTCGAGTGGAAATAGCAGGTCAATTGGGTGGCTATGGATTGATTGTGGTTCTTTCCCACGGTGATACCCATGAGACACGCTACGCCCATTTGTCTGAGATTTTAGTCAAGGCTGGTCAAGAAATCAGGCAGGGAACGGTCATCGGTTTGGTTGGTAGCACTGGCTTAGCAACTGGTCCCCATTTACATTTCGAGATTTGGCGGAAGATGCAAGAAGGTTTAGTAGCGATCGACCCCACGCCTCAGTTGATTTTGGCGATGGAGCAGTTAGAAAAATATCTCGCTCAATTACCATCTCAATCTCCTAAGTCTGGAAATAAGGCTTAACAGACTGCAAAGGCGGTGCTTAGCGCCGCCTCTATTGTTTTTTCGCAAATTGCCGATTAACACTTACAAAAAACTTACCGTCGAATGGAATCATTGCTATGGTTGCCACAATTCAAAAAATAGCACCACTTTCCCTAGAAGCATTTCTTGCCTTTCCCGAAACCCAACCCGCCAGTGAATATGCTGACGGAATCATTAAGCAAAAGCCCATGCCCAAAGGAAAACATAGTACTATCCAATTTGAGCTAGCCTCAGCGATCAATCAACAAGCGAAACCAACCAAATTAGCTTACGCCCTACCAGAACTACGTTGTACCTTCTCAGGCAGATCTATCGTTGCTGATATTGCGGTAATCCGTTGGCAAAATCTCCCCCTTGATCCTGATGGTGAAATCAGCAATCAATTCAATCATCCTCCTGACTGGATTATTGAAATCCTCTCCCCTGAACAATCTTCCGCGTTAGTTATTGAAAAAATTCTGTTTTGTCTTAAAGAAGGGAGCGAACTGGGCTGGCTCCTCGATCCCGCTACCAAATCAATCATCGTCTTTCAAAATGGTTCAACCCAGATTTATTTCGCTAATACCGAACCCCAGCAACCATTACCCGTCTTAACAGGTTTAGAAACTTGGCAAATTACCGCCAAAGATATCTTTGCTTGGTTAATTTTATAAATCATTACAGGACTAAAAATCACCATAGTCAACCTGCAAACAAGTTAAGCCTAAATCGCGCCAGAGTCTTACTACTTGATCGCGATCGTCCAACACAAAAGCAACATTATATTTATCAAGAATAAACTGATCATAAATTTCCCTTTTGACAATGCTATCTTTGCGCGAATCTCCCGACCGACGCATATACAACCCATCAAAAGCGATATTGTGTTTGGCTAGCCATGCCAAAGTCTGCGGCTTGAATTTATCCTCACGACCAGACACAAACACGATCGCTTTGCCAGAATTTTGCAAAATTGATCGCACTGGCTCATTTACCAAATCCAATTCACACTTAGCCGCATCATAGGGACTGCGATCGCCGATTAATGCGATCGTGCCATCGAGATCACAGAGAACGGCATCAGGCAGATCAGGATTGTATATAGGTTTAGGCGCTCTGGGTGGGGCAATAAATTGGTTATACATATCACGAATCACTTTCTCGCCGACAGAGTTGAAGCGCTTTAAATCGCGATCGATGCAAGTCTCAAGGGACACATGACGAAAATCAACTATTTCTAATACCGCTAGCCCCTTAATTAGCTCTCTGATTCTGGTTTCATGTTTTGGCGCAAGGTGGGTATTATCCACGATGACGTGTTTCCCATTTTCCAGAGCCTCTTTGATAATCATATCTTGAATATTTAAGACAAATTTTTCATTACCCTTGGAAAAATAAGAATTGTCAAGCATCGCTCGCAACTCGTCTTTGTTGACCCGCTTAATGCTATTGGGAGATTGATCGACTTTATTTTTTGCCCATGTGGACTTGCCCGAAGCAGGTAAACCAATCGTGAAATAAACTGTCAACATTTATTTTGTCCTCTTTGCAACATGAATGCCATGAATCTTTAAGATACCAAAAGCAAGGCTGATGAAGACCACCTCAACACTTGATTGACTCAACACTTTCATTTTTTAAAGTTTACCGAAAAAAACAAAATATGTCAGATGCTCAAATTAGTGTTATAAAGTTCGCAACCTAGACGCAAACAATTAAATTAGTGCCTAACTTAGTCCCTAGCGTTATTTCAGATGGCATGGTTACGAGGTGATTTCTTCAATGGAGAGCAATAATATTCGCAATAGTTCCTATGAGCAGACCCTTGCAGGAGTCACCAAGGATTTGTCAGATCTGCGGGCAAATATCTTGGGCAAGCTCAGCCGTGAAATTTTAATTTTACAAGCCCAAAAAAATGCCCTGACTGATGATATTCAACGACTCCAGTCTCATCGTAAAGAGCTAGAGGTGCTGACGGTTACACAGCAGGGCATGAACCAACAAGAAATTCAGCGCCAGCAATGGATTGAGCAGCTTGCTCAGTCGATTACCTATCACCTTAAAAATGATGTGATCGTCACCAACTCACAGGCTTTAAACGATCATTCCCAAAATTTTGAGCAACTAATGCTCAATCTCGATGATGCGATCCGCACCACATTTCAATCATTGCAGCGTGATGTTGATACTTATCAGCGTGACCTTGATGATCAAATGCAACGGATGTATACGCAGCGACAACAGGGCGAGTTAATGCTGTCGGCTTTGGTTGAGCGCATTGATGAATATTTACGGCGATCTTCGGGCGATCGCTATGGCGGGGGCAGTTTGCCAACATCACTGGGCGCAAACTTTGCGGGGACACCTAGTTTTACAGAGGCGATCACTACGAATGGCAATACTGCTGCTACAAGCCCTAACGGTAATTTTAATGGTAGTACTAATGGTAATGGGAATTACAGCCAAATTCAGATTCCTACATTCAATAGCGGTCAGTATCGGGGTCAGTACAGTGATCCTGAGCAGTATCGGCAAAATGATACTCGCCCTTATATGGGCGATCCCACCCAACCCTTTGACGAGCCAGAACCTGAAGTAACCCCAGTTCAACCAACTAAACGTCTTAATGAGTGGTGGATTGGGTTTATTTTGGTGTTAGGAGCCTCCGTAGTTCTGTCTTTTCAGAATATTTTGGTACGGATCATCTTCTTTAAATCTAATATTTTAGGGGCGCTTAATTTTGGCGGCTTAATTCAACCTAGCGTTACCAATTCCTTTATTTTGTTACTGCTACGCATGGCTTTCGCAACTCCGATTATGTGGATTGTGGCAAAAGTTATATTTCGTGTAGATGTCTTGCGGGACTTCCAGCAATTGCTTACACCCAGCCGTAGATTGTTATTTTGGCGAGTCGCCTTTAGTGCGCTGTTGCAGTTTGCTTCCTTTGCCTTCATTTATGTGGCTCTAGGCATTTTAAAACCGGGGCTAGCTGTAACCCTGTTTTTCATCTTCCCAACTGTGACAGTGTTGATGGCTTGGTTCCTATTTGGCGATCGCCCTAGTAATGAGCGCTGGTTTGTGATTGCGGTGATTTATGTGGGGATCATGTTGACCTATAACATTTTTGGCGCATTGAAACCCGACACATGGGGTGTAACTGCGGCTTTACTTTCGGGTGTTTCTTTCGCAGGATATATCATCACCTCGCAGGCTTGTTTCAAACAACTCAATCCTGTTTCCTTTACTTCCATAAATTTTGCGATTATCTTGCTGCTCTGCCTTGGCACATTGCCTTTTACCTTGGGTTCGATATCGCTAAATGGTTCCTTGATCTTCATGTGCTTCCTGATTTCGATGACCACTTTGGGCGGTTATTTACTTACTAGTTTCGGCACAAAGCTAATGGGCGCGGCTCAGGCTTCGATTGTTAGTGCTAGTGGTCCTGTATTTACGACGTTCCTAGCATTCACAATTTTGGGCAATAAGTTAGAACTGATTCAGGTTTTAGGGGTGTTTTTGGTAACAGGGGGTGTAGGCTTGCTCAGCTTACAAAACATGTACAAAAAGCCAGCCAAATAATTTCTGGGAGAAGATTCCTAATCAGCGCTCTTCAGCTTTTGGTATAGTTACTATTACAGTCCTCATGGATACATCGTGGTTAGAGACTTTCGCTCTCAAGAGCAACAAACAACAGCAACGTCACAAACAAATCAATCGCGTCAAACCTATCAATATTTGATGCGATCGCTTTGGCGTGGACTAGGACGCGAGCAGGGTTTTCCCGTTTGGGCGTTGTTAGTGATTTTTTTGGTGATGTTACTAGTCTGGAATTGGCAATTGATCGCCGCCACTAGCGCTGGAATTTTGGCGATGATTGCCGTCTATGCCATGCAAGACTGGAACTGGAATCTAATTTTATGGCGAATTCAGAAGTTTTTACAAAGCCCCTATCGCCATTTGCCTCTGTCTGTGGCTAGCGGTACTGTAACCGTGCTTTTGACCTATACGGTAATCTCAGTATGGTCAAACCAGTCTAACCATTGGTTAGCATCGGCAAATATTTTGCAGTTAGTCGCAACTTTAGGAATTTGCGCGATCTTAGTACGTCAAACCTTTATGAATTGGCTACAACGTCAGCAGGATAATTTTGACCAGCTAATCGCCCAACTAACCGTTACCGATGATCTGGCAAGGTTGATTGCCATTAAACAAATTAATCAGTATGTCCATGACAATCGCTTACCCGCCGCCCAAGAAAAAGCGATCGCTGATTATTGTCAAGTGTTATTAAATCGCGAAACAGAGCCAACAATGCGCGATGCTCTCTTTGAAACACTGGAATCATTACAATTGCCCACTATTAAACCTGCACTCAAGCGATCGGCAAGTAAGTAATCCCCAGAAGCTTTTTGAATAATTTTAATTAAAGTTGATGTTAACTAAAGACCAAAATCTCGATCGCCAAGTGACTCTGTTAGTAGAAAATACTCCCGACGAAGAAACTGCTAGCGCGGTGAGATTGGTTGCATCAGTACTCAAGGCGATCGCCCAAAAACTAAAACATACAACTTATTTTGTAATTCAAGATGTTGATGGTGGTTGGTTATTGACTCCTCTGAGCAATCACGAAAACCCTGAAGTCGAAAAAACTACGATTTACGCCTATTGCGATCGCATCCCCGCCAATATTGATCGCATGAAGCTCAATGACGAAAATCTTGAATGTTCTGAATTTAATGTCGTTGATATGCTGTTTCGCCTAATTGGAATGAAACAGGTGGACAGCATCGTATTTTTTGATCGGGCTACGGACACCCAAAATGGTATTGAAATCGTGCGTAGTGAGATCGAAAGTCTATGTGAAAAGCAAATTAGACGCGCTCAGTTTGGATTGCAAAAGCTAAATGAAGTGAAAAATAATGCCAATATTGCTTAAACATCAAAAAGGGACGCTTTGCGTCCCTAAGATTAAGATTATTCGTGATCGATAAATCCACACATTACTGCGCCATCGACTGAACCAGCGCCATTGACCATACATACTAAATGCTCGGCTTTATTCATAGTCACAATACGGTCGTAACTAGAATTAAAGTTTAAATTCTCGGCGATCGCCTTTACTTCTGGAGTTGTATTGACGGCAAGAATAATTTGATCGCGATTTTGGGCAGCATTTTCATAACGAACTTCACTAGCCGCCGTAGGATTTTGATAGAGCGCAGCCATAATCGCCGTCTGAGCATTGACTGGCGCAGCGATCGCCAAACTTGAAATAGCAAAACCTGAAATAATTAAGAATGCGGCAACAAATATATTTTTCATAACTGCCTCTGGGATGCGCTCACTGACAAGGAAAATGGGAAAAGGAAAAAGTAGAAAGTAAGACTTAGTTGCTATGCTTTGATTTTCGCGTAAAAGTAGCGATCGCTACATCCTCCGATCAAGTCAATCGATGGGGTGAGCTTGTGCTGAGAGGCATACAACGATGGTGAAGATTTATGTAGACGTTGGTTAATGCGATTGATGAGAGACATTGCTGATGACTTGGCTGTTCGATTGAATTCATCATCAAACTTTTTTTGCGCTTTGCAAGTGACCGCAACAATAAACACTTGTGATTGCGATCGCATTCAATCAGCAATTTGCCCAAAATTGTAAAATGCCAATTAACTCCCAAAATTTATCTGTCTAAGTAGGGCTTGATGGTTAATGAAAACCAGATTTTTGCTAGTATCAATACTTGGTAACATACGCAATACTAATTTCGATTTCTTTTATTGCAAATCTAAAACTTTTCTAATTAACTAGATAACACTGTAAACCTCGATATGCCTGATTCTCAAGCTGATTCTGCGAAACTTTATGAAAAACTGACAGCTAGCTACCGTAAATTGTCGGGGCTAGAAAAACAGATGATCCAAGTGTTTGCGATCGCCTATGAACCAATGAATCGCAGCGTGTTTTTTGATTGTTTGATTCAACTTGGGCTGAAGGATCGGGACAATAAGCATTTCACCGTGAATAGCATAAAGGCTTATGTTGATTGGTTTTTGCAAGCAGGTTTGCTCACTCAGGAGCGTTCTCTAGGACCACAATGCCATAATCTGTTGGTAGATATCGCTGTGCGCGATGCAGTTCAAACTGGGACTTTTGAAAATATTGTTGAGGCGATCGAGACAAAAATTCCTGTCCGTTCCTACAGTCGTACCACGGATATTCGCACTTTTAACAGCGAATCGCAGTTTATTCGTGAAGTGAGAATTGGCATTTACCGCCAAGATATCCAATTTGTCACCAAGCAGTTTGAAGACTACTACCGCTATAGCTATTCCCATACCAAAATCACCTTAGATTCGGTTTTATATCAAGTCTGCAACAACCCCTTCGATCCAGAGTGGTTTGCCACGCTCAATCAAGATTTTTATGAAATTGCTTTAGCAACTATTTTAACCAATGGAATGCTGAATCTTAAGCCCACCGAGTCGGCTTGGGCGCTCTTACAGCAGCAGTTTCGTGGGGAATTCCAGCAGGAAAGATGTACCGATCGCCTATTACTGGTACTGATGGAGCAATCTCTGTTACGCGGCGATTTACAGACTACTGAGGATGCCTACGCTCGCCTTTCTAGTGAATACAAAGATGCAGGAGAGGCGCTGTTAGCTTGGTTGTTCTTTATCAAAGGCGATCGCGAGTTGGCGATCGCTCAATTTAGACAATCACTCAAGGCAATTAAAAAAGCTACAGGTAAGCGTCAAATCTATTTCAGTGGCGAACCTGGGATATTTATGGTGCTGGCGTTGATCCAAGAGGGGACGGCTGACAGTATGCGTGAAGCTGAAGGCTATGCAGCCCTGATGACCAAGCAAACCAATCATTGGTTACAGGTTATCTATAGCCGACTCCAGAAGGTTCTCAAGTTTCAATTGGGAGATATCCCTCAAAAGGAACTGCTCTCCAACGACTTAATTTACAATCATGTGCAGCGTCATTGCCTAGAAGCATTTTTTAGTTCGCTTTGTCTCTATTGGATCAACCCTGAAAAAGCGAGACTTGAATTACCCAAAATTTTAGAGCCATTACTAAAGCAATCGGTTGCATCTGGCTATCATTGGTTGTCAATGGAAACTGCTGAGTTACTATCCGAGCTAATTCCTAACTCTATTCACAAAAAACACGCAAATAAATTGCGTCAAGAAAATCAAATTCCTACAATCGTTAATCTGATTCGTCCTCAAGAAACTTGGGAACTTAGCCTGAATGCATTGTTAAATTTGAGTAAATCGCCACAGGAATTAGCAAAGTCTGCCAATGTTTCGCCCCAACGCCTAGTCTGGTTTATTACTTTTAATAAGGGTGTATGTACAATTCAACCGAAGGAGCAGAAAATTAATGCCAAGGGCGTATGGAGTGCAGGGCGAAATATTGCCGTAAAACGTCTAAAAGATAATGTCAATGAATTTCCCTATCTGACTCCGCAAGACTTTACGGTTTGTTCGCATATCCAAGCCTATTCCTATCATGGCTATTATGGACAGAATCAATATGAATTTGATGAAGATACCGTCTGTGCTTTAGTTGGGCATCCATTGGTGTTTTGGGAAGATTCACCGACAACCCGTGTGGATATTGCTAAAGGCGAGCCAGAGCTGCTGGTCAAGGCGGCAAAAGGCGATCGCCTAGTTTTAGAATTTTCACCACAGCTAAAAGATGGACAAAACTTTGTAATCACTAAGGAAAGTCCAACCAGACTGAAAGTGACCCAAATCAATGAATCCCATCGCCGCATTACCGAAATCATTGGCAAAAAAAATCGTCTCGAAATCCCTGCGGCTGCTAAAGATAAGGTGCTGGCAGCGATTCATTCCATTTCTTCGATGGTGACGGTGCATTCGGATATTGGTGGTGGTGTTAGTGATGCTGAAGAAGTACCATCCGATAGCAAGCCCCATATTCACATTTTGCCATCAGGGGATGGCTTGAAAGTAGCGGTATTAGCGCGTCCCTTTGGCAATGCTGGAGCCTACTATCGCGCTGGAACAGGTGGCGCAACGGTATTAGCTGAAATCGATGGTAAACGTTTGCAAGCGACTCGTAATCTTAAGGAAGAGAAAAAACTTGCTAATGCAGCGATCGCTGCTTGTCCGACGCTTGGTAATTATGAAGAAAACGAAAGCGAATGGACGATTGATGATCCAGAATTTTGTTTAGAATTATTATTGGAACTGCAAGCACTAGGCGATCAGATCGTCTTGGAATGGCCAGAGGGTGAGAAGATGAGAATCAATCATCGGGCTGATTTTGGCGATTTTAGGATGTCGATCAATCAAAGCCGCGACTGGTTTGCGGCTGAAGGCGAGTTGCGCTTGGGTGATGATAAGGTTCTCGATATGCAGCGCCTATTGGAACTGCTGGACAAAACTCCAAGCCGCTTTATTCCGATGGGAGATGGTCAATTTATCGCCTTAACCCAACAGTTCCGCAACCGCCTTGATGAATTCCGCCGCCTATCAGAAAAGCATGGTAAGGGAACCAGATTCCATCCGTTAGCCGCCTTAGCTCTAGAGGATTTTGTCGATGAAGTCGGTGATCTCAAAGCTGATAAGCACTGGAAAGCTCATGTCAAAAAAATTAAAGAAATGCGGAACTTTGAGCCGCAACTACCATCTACATTGCAAGCGGAACTGCGGGATTATCAGATCGATGGATTCTCGTGGTTAGCTAGATTAGCCCATTGGGGTGTGGGTGCTTGCTTAGCCGATGACATGGGCTTGGGTAAAACCTTGCAATCTTTGGCTTTAATTCTCACTCGCGCCCCCCACGGACCAACGATGATCGTCGCGCCCACTTCCGTCTGTATGAACTGGATTAGTGAAGCCGCTAAATTTGCACCAACTTTGAATGTAATTGTATTTGGTTCAGGCGATCGCCAAAAAGTTCTCGACAATCTCCAGCCCTTTGATATGGTGATTTGTAGCTATGGCTTGTTGCAACAGGAAGAAGTTGCGGAAATGCTCGCCAAAGTCGAATGGCAAACCATTGTTCTCGATGAAGCGCAAGCAATTAAGAACACGGCAACCAAGCGATCGCAAGCAGCCATGAATCTCCAATCTGGTTTTAAATTAATTACCACAGGTACACCAATTGAAAATCATCTTGGCGAACTATGGAATCTATTTAGGTTTATTAACCCAGGATTGCTTGGTTCCCTTGATAATTTCAATATTAACTATGCCAACCCAATCGAGCGATCGCAAGACAAGGTAGCTCGTGATCAACTCAAAAAATTGATTCAACCCTTTATCCTCCGCCGTACTAAAAACCAAGTGCTGCAAGAGTTGCCATCACGGACTGAAGTCACATTACAAGTGGAACTCAGCAAAGAAGAACTGGCTTTTTATGAAGCCCTCCGCCGTGAAGCGATCGCCAAGTTAACCAATACGGACGCAAACGCAGGGACAAAGCATCTCCAAGTTCTCGCGGAAATCATGAAATTGCGCCGCGCTTGCTGCAATACCAAGTTAGTTAGACCCGATATTCCGTTACCTAGTTCTAAGCTTCAGCTTTTTGGTGAAGTGGTCAGCGAGTTGCTAGACAATAAACACAAGGCGTTGGTATTTAGCCAATTTGTCGATCATCTACATATCATTCGCGATTATCTCGATTCCCAAAAAATTAGCTATCAATATCTCGATGGCAGTACTCCTGCCAAAGACCGTAAAAAACGTGTGGAAGCGTTCCAAGCGGGTGAAGGTGATGTCTTCCTAATTAGTCTTAAAGCTGGTGGTACAGGACTAAATCTCACCGCCGCCGATTATGTGATCCATATGGACCCTTGGTGGAATCCTGCGGTCGAAGATCAAGCTAGCGATCGCGCCCATCGCATCGGACAAAAGCGACCTGTCACGATTTATCGCCTCGTGGCAAAAGGAACGATCGAAGAAAAGATTGTCGATCTGCACCACATGAAGCGAGATCTAGCCGATAGTTTGCTAGAAGGTACGGATATGAGCGGTAAGGTGACAACTGATGCGTTACTGCAATTGATTAACGAGATCTAGCCCTGAAAAACTAAAGGTTGTAGCGCACGCACCGCGTGCGCTACAACTTCTGGCTCATGATTTACTTTTTCTTTCCCTGTTCGTCATAATAGTCAGGTTTGACTACCTGCTTTGCTCTAGCGATCGCTAAAGAGTTATCGGCAACATTCTCGACAACCGTAGAACCTGCGGCAATATTCACATTTTCACCGATTTGGATGGGCGCGACAAGTACCGAATTAGATCCAGTCTTGCTGCGATCGCCAATTACGGTTTGATGCTTTTTAAAGCCGTCATAATTGGCGGTGATAGTACCTGCACCGATGTTCACTTTTTCGCCAATCGTGGCATCGCCTAAATAACTCAGATGGGCGGCATTGGTGCGATCGCCGACTTTGGCGTTCTTTAGTTCCACAAAATTACCGATTCGACATTTTTCGCCCACCATTGATTCGCCACGAATCCGCGCAAAAGGACCAATCCGACAGTTATCCGCGATTTGGCTATCTTCGATTACGGAAAACTGGATTGTGCTGTTTTCCCCAATGATGCTATTGGACAATAAACTTGAAGGTCCAATCACTGAACCAGAACCCACTTTAGTATTACCGCGCAAATGGGAATGGGGTTCAATAATGACATTGGGAGCGAGTTCCACTTCATCATCGATCGTAATCGTGTCGGGAAGTAGCATAGTCACACCCGCACGCATCCATTTTTCCCGCGCTCGTTTTTGCAGCACCTCATAGGCATGGGCTAACTGAAGGCGATCGTTAATACCCAGACTTTCGTCGGGATCTTCAAGATCGCTAGCATAAACTGATTTGAGATAATCAAAAACCTCAGTCAGATAATATTCTTTCTGAGCATTGTTTGTGGTCAGTTTCGGCAAAGCTTGAGCGAGTTCTTGCCAATCAAAACAATAGACTCCCGTACTAACGCGCTGATTGAGAATCTGTTCGGGATTGCAGTCGCGATGTTCGATGATACGTTCTAACTTCATTTCGCGATCGCAAAATACGCGACCATAACCTGTAGGATTGGGCAGAATTGCGGTAAGTACGGTTGCCGAAGCCTTATTCTGGCGGTGATTATCGATTAGTGCTTGGATTGTTTGCGATCGCATCAAGGGTGAATCACCTGTGAGGACAACTAGTTCGCCTTCAAAGCTAGCCAATGGTTCTAACAATTGTTGAATGGCATGTCCCGTTCCCAATTGTTCTGCTTGTTCGGCAAATTCAATTTGGGGATAATCGGCTAAAGCTGCACGAACTTGATCGCTGCAATAACCGACAATGGTAATACGGCGATCAGCATTTAGGCGATCAGTCGCATTGAGAACTCGTTCGACTAAGGATTTACCGCCAAGGGGTTGTAATACCTTCGGCAAGGTCGATTTCATTCGCGTTCCTTTGCCTGCGGCTAATACTGCTACTGCTAACATATTATTGTGTTTCTCCTTTCTACTTTATAAACTGGTACACAAGATTGGCGATCGCTAGATAGATGATATTGAAAAGGGTCATCTGCATTCCCAAAACCCTCAACTGTATGTTTCCTGTCAACAGTCCACGGGCATGAATTAGTCTACCAGTCAGCAGTACAACACCACCAATATGCAGTAGACTCCAATGCCCCTTACTAAATTCCAATAACAAAAGTAAAATCAGTGATATGGGAATATATTCTGTCGCATTACCTTGAGTGCGAATCGCCCTTTGTAGTTCAAGATTGCCACCATCGCCGAGTATCACCTGACCTGCTTGACGAACCTTGATTACATTGAGTGATAGCCATACAATCAACAATGAAAGCAATGCAGCATAAATAGAAGTGGTCATTCTCCATACCTCAAATTTAAAAGTTATTCATACTAACCATTCGGACGACTCATCTGTTCGAGATTGAGAACTTCTGATAACTTCTCTTCACTCATCAATCCTTTATCCAAAACCACCTGACGCAATGATTTACCAGAGGCTAGAGATTCCTTGGCAACGTCAGCAGCATTTAGATAACCGATATGGGTATTTAGCGCTGTCACCAGTGAGAGGCTTCCTTCTGCATAGGCAAGACACCGATCTTCTACGGCGGTGATTCCCTTTATACATTTAGTCGCTAGAGTATCGATCGCCTTACCTAAAATCTCAATACTCTGAATCAAATCATAGGCAATCAGTGGCATCATCACATTCAGTTCCAATTGCCCTGCTTGAGCAGCAAAGGCGATCGCCGTGTCATAGCCAATCACTTGATAGCAAACCATGTTGGTCATCTCGGCAATTACAGGATTATATTTCCCTGGCATGATCGAAGAACCTGGTTGCACGGGTGGCAATTGGATTTCGCGCAAACCTGTTTTTGGACCTGAATCCATCAAACGCAAGTCATTAGCAATTTTGCAAGTATCTTGAGCAAGGTTCCGAATTGAGCCTGAAACATTCACAAAGGGAGCCATACTCTGCATCGCTGCCATCAGATTTTGCGCTGGCTTTAGATCAAATCCCGTAATCTCGCCTAGTTTTTCGGCAACGCGATCGCAATATTTTGGATGCGTATTTAAACCTGTACCCGATGCACTACCGCCTAAGCCCAAGCTTTTGAGGTCATTAGCAGCTAAGCGGATACGACTAATATGATCGCTAATAATTTGAGCATAGGCTTGAAATTCATCGCCTAGTCGCACAGGAACAGCATCCTGTAAATGGGTGCGCCCAGATTTGACGATTCCCGCAAAAGCGATCGCCTTAAATCGTAGTTGTTCATCGAGATTTGCTAAGGCAGGAAATAGGGTATGCTCTAGCGCCAATAATGCGCCAATCCGAATCGCTGTCGGGATGACATCATTGGTTGACTGTCCGTAATTAACATGATCGTTAGGACTAACATTTTGGTAATTGCCTTTGACATCCCCTAAAATTTCAAGGGCGCGATTCGATAGGACTTCATTGACATTCATGTGGTGTGATGTGCCAGCCCCTGCTTGATATACATCAACGACAAATTGATCGCGCAACTGTCCATCCAATATTTCATCCGCCGCCGCCGCGATCGCCATGCCCATAGAAATCGGGATGCAACCGAGTTCAGCGTTAACTAGGGCTGTGGCTTTTTTAATTAGCAAGCAAGCGTCAACAAAGGTGGGTAGGGGTTTAAGTCCACTAATTTTAAAGTTATCAATTGCCCTAGCGGTTTGAATCCCATAGTAAACATCATCGGGCAGGGACATTTCCCCCATCGAGTCGCGTTCGGTTCTAGTCATAGGTTTTTATAAGGCTTTCAGCTATTAGCTTATGGTAATTTGGTAAGCCTAGATTAAGCTAATTGCTTTTTTTATCATCGTCAAGTCAAAAATCCTCTGATACGGCGATCGCATCTAAATCCCACAATGTCAAATTAACCAGCGTAAACAATTATGTTACAGATAATCCAAGGTATAATCATTCTAAATTCGTATTATAAAATATACTAAGTTGAACTCTAAGTGTATGAATATCAAGCTAGATTTACCCAATCCATTAGATCAAGAGTTGTCTTTGGAGGCTACAAGGCTAAATGTGTCTCTTTCAGATTATATTCTCAAGGTGTTGATGCTGAGACGAGATTGGTTAGAGGAAGTGGAAGATGCTGAAGATCTTGCCGATGCTAGAATTGCTTTACTGGAGGATGGATTTATCCCTTTGATGGATGTAAAAAGGGAATTAGGAATTAGTTAGATGGTGCTAAAATTGATTAGCGATCGCTCAAATTACCCAGCGCAAACGATTATTTTATATAAAAATCTAAAACGATGACTATTCAACAAATTGAGTCGGCTATATTAGAACTTCCTTCTAGCGAATTTCGCAGAGTTATTGATTGGCTGTTGGATTTAGATTATCAACGTTGGGATGAGGAGTTGGAGAGTGATATTGAGTCGGGGAAGTTAGATTTTCTAGCACAGGAAGCGATCGAGGATTTTGAAAATGGATTTTGCAAGCAAATCTAATGCACTTTACAACCAGACGATTTTGGGAATATTACAAAGCTTTACCTGAAACTATTCAGGAGATTGCCGATCAGAGTTATGAGTTACTGAAAAAGAATCCATCGCATCCATCTTTGCATTTAAAGAGAGTTGGGAAGTATTGGTCGGTGAGAATTAGTAAGGAATATCGGGCAGTGGGAATTGAGGTTGAGAAGGGTATTTCTTGGTTTTGGATTGGTACGCACGCTGAGTATGAACGTCTCATTGGCAAAAAATAAGATTATTAGGATCGCCTGACTAATCGCCACTTCCTGTTCCTTAACCGCAGTCTCGCGCAGTGTTGCCAAAATCTAAATGTATTGCTAAAGCTACGGGTTATTTCAGGAGAGATTCTAATTCTTGTGACAATAGGGCTTGTTCTTGTCTAATAGACTCTAAGCGGCTCAGAATTTCTGTGATGCGCTTTTGGGTCTGAGTGTTTTGAGTTCCATTATCTTGCTTTAGAGATTTAGAAATTGACATCCAAATATTTGCAAGTATCTTAGCAGGATAGGTCAAAACCAATAGCCAAAACTTTTCGGTGAGTTTAGAGAGAGCGCCTAATAATCCCGAAAATAGAATTATGCCTACTAAAAAGATAATCAGACATTGTAGAGGATGATTGATACACCAAACTAGTTGAGGGTGTTGATCAATCCAATTATTCAAAGATGAGTTAATAGAAGCTTGTATTCCATCAGATAAGGTTTGATTGAGGGTATCAATTTTCTGGATAGCAGTGTGTAAGGAGTCTTTTAGGGTGTTGGTGGCATTGGTTATACTGTTAAGTAATTGATTACCTTTTTCAGTAACATTACCTAGGGTATTGTTTGTTACTTCAGTGAAACTACGTTTTGCGTCTATTGCTGTTTGATTAATAGTTTCAATAGATTGATTAGTACTCTCTGTGACTAAAGTTTTAACCTGTTGAACATTTTGATTGACGGAATCGACAGCGTTATCAAGCAGGCTTTTGGTGCTTTGTAGTTTCTCGGTAACGCTATCTGGGAGGGGAATTTGCATAGTTTATTTGAGGGAATATCAAGAAAATAGTATGAGGAAGCAGCAAAATTAGTTGGAATTGTATAGACTAACATACTTGCCGACAATCTCTTCAAGCATTAGAGTAAATTTCTGGTGTTCTTGTTGATTAGGTAACGTATCGGATAATTTAATTAAATCATCTAAATTATGGCGAGATCTCCCTTGGATTAGTAATGTTCCAATTTTCTGATTAAAAGTATCATTTAAATCATCGTAAGATAAGGAATGGCTACTATCAAGTGGACGCTTCCAGATAACTCTTTGATCAGTGAAAATAATTCCCTCTTTGGCATCATTGAAGAAGCTAGTATCTATCAGAGCAACTACTTTTTCACCAAATTCAATTTCAACCCATGATTTCAAAACATTAGACAACTTATCAAGAGGTAACTCAGGAGCAGTAAAGTGTTTCTCATCAAAATATTTGTTCTGGATGTTTTGAGTGATAAAGCCAGCCAAAGATTCCAGTTGAGGTTCTTCAGTTAGGGTATAGATTCGTGCTTCTAACTGTTCTAAATAACCTTGATCTCTTTTTTTGTTACTTTTCAAGAAAGACCAAATTAAGTATGCTGCACCCGAAGCTATTAAAGCTGTTCCGCCTGTCATCGCACCTAATCCTCCTAGCGCAGCTATTACGGCACTAGTAGCAGCAGCACCGCTTAATGTTCCCGCTATACCAAAGCTACTAGCTGCCATCCAAGCGATTAGCAAAGTAGATGCTCCTAAAATTGTGCCGCCGCCAACTGCAACACCTATGTTTTTCTGATCTTCTTGATCCATTTGTGAGAATAAAGCTAAGGAAATGATGCCTGCTGCTCCAATTAAAGCCGATCCTCCCGTTACAACAGCTAAACCACCTAACATTCCCAATCCTCCAGAAGCAACTGAACCTCCACCTAACCATGCTAGTGTGGCATTGGTGGCAGCCGCACCAGACAGACTTCCAATAGAGATTCCCGTGCCAGCTTTAACACCAAGTTCTGATAACAGTTTGGCGGTTTGAGGTAAAAGCTTACTTGTATTTTCCTTAGCCGTTTGAGTTATATTTTTAAAATCAGATATTTGGGATGCTAATTGGGAAATTTGCTCAATCAAGTTTTTCCCTTGAACTGAAGCTTGATGACGAGCTTTTTGATAAATCAGTCTCGCATTTGCAGACAGGTTATCATCACGTAATATGTAAGAATCCAATTGATTAAGAGTGGTTGCATCTGTACTAGGCTTGCCATCTCTTACCTCCTGATAAACTTCGAGGTATTGCTTTTGCTGATCAGAACTTAATCTTTTATCATTGCCAATTTTGTTGACTATCAAATAATCGACAGTTGAAGCTCCAGAAACAGCGCTACCTAGAACGTAACTTTGTTTTATTGAATCAGAAAGATTTGAACTTAGAACGATTGAATCAAGCTGTGTAAGAACATTAAAATCTGGTATTGGTTGACCAGCTTTGACTAGTTCAAAGGTTCCCATTAATAAGTTCTTTGTCTTCTCAGTAAAGTTTGATGTCGCCAAGGCTGCGTCAATTGCCTGAATTGTTCCAACTAGACGAGAGTTATTGCTAGCTAATTGATATCGCTGAGATATATTCTGATCCAGCTTAGAACTTGATACCACATAATCCAGTAGTTCTAAAGCTTCGATGTCATCAACAAACTTTCCGTCTTCAATGTCTTGATAAACAAGCTTGCACTTTGTTTTACTGGTTGACTCAATAAATTGAGTATTTTCGATTTCCTTGTATATTTGATCAGCAATTCTTGATTCCGAATCATATAAAGTATGGATTTCAAATTCAAGAGCATTCCCCTGTTCACCAGCACCACGAATCTTGATAGAACTGCCATCTTGAAAATGATTAGTAATGGACAACGAATAAGGCTTGCCAGAATATAAGTTGATTACCTGCGTATCCCCTTGTCTGGCAACTGTATAAGGCACAAAAACAAGATATTTTTCTACCGTTTTTCTAGTGGCAAAACTTCTATCTTTAAGACTTTCATTCGCATTGGCAGGTGCGGGAAATAGTAAATCTTTGGACAGCAAACCCGTTGTCGCAAATAGAAGATTCATACAAAAGCGGCGGCGGCTTAATTTGCTATCCATAATCTTGTAAGTATAGGTAGTGTGTTTGCTCAGTTGATTCTAAAATATCATGGTGATGTAATTTTTTTCCTAGATCATCATAAAGTTCCCGATTAGCATCAGAAGCATCGCTCACACTGGTAAAAAGCGTTAATTTCCTGCAAACTAAAACATCGCCTACACCAAACTCGTCTCAAAGCGCGATCGCTGAAAACTTAATTTCAACCTTTTGATTGAGAGCGCCAGCAATTTTCTGCAACATTGACAGCGATCGCCCATCATAATCAACATCCTCAAGCAAGAGCGATCGCTGATTGTTTAGTACCAACGCGATTATTGGGCTTTGTTTGGGTTTGATGAGAGGCGATCTCGGTTAGATACTGATGATTTAGGCGATCGCTGTACAATATTAGCAATATCCTAGTTCTAACGGAAACATTTATCAATCTTTTTACTAGCGATCGGGCAATCAGTATAAATTAAAAATCTGGAGAACAAAAAATGATTGAATTAACTTTTGAGCAAAGGCAAGATGTCATCAAACAGGTCGAAACTCCTCCCCGTGCGATTGATCCAGATACAGCAATAACCTATGTCCTTATTCGCGAAGAAGTATATGCAAAAATAAAAGCACTTTTAATCGAAGAGCAGAATAATCAATTCTTGCAAGATATGTATCTGCCTGTCATGGAAACCTTCGGGAAAGAAGGCTGGGACGATCCAGCAATGGATATATACAACGATCTCGATCCTCGCAGACAATCATGAATATTCAACGCGGAGATATTGTGCTAGTTGATTATCCCTATACTTCGAGTAGTGAAACTAAAGTCCGTCCAGTCCTTGTAATCCAGAACGATCGCGACAATCAACGGCTCAAAAACACAATCGTAGTCCAAATCACAAGCCAAACCCAACGCTCTTTAGAACCAACGCAATTATTAGTACAGCTTGCTACCCATGAAGGACAACAATCTGGATTAAGACAAGATTCTGTTATTAACTGCGTCAATCTACTTACACTCGACAAAGATAAGATTCTGAGGAAATTGGGACGGTTGCCTAATTCCTCACTCCAAAAAGTCAACGACTGTTTAAAGGCAGCACTAGAGTTAACATAGAGGATCTAAACCAAATATGAAACGCACACAAGTAAAAGTAAATTTATCTCTGCCTTTCAAAGCTCTTATAGAAATGATGAGTTCCCTAGAACTGCGCGAGAAAATCAAACTGCGAGAACTATTAGATCGAGATATTGCCATAACTCAACAAAAAACTCAAAACCTACCTTCACAAGAAACTTTACAGGAACTAGAACCTGCGATAGAAAGTTTTCGGCGTGGTTGGGATGACATAATGAATGGCAGAACCAAACCAATTTCAGAACTATGGGATGGGATTGATGTCGAGTGATCCATTAGTTGAGCTTAAATTCTCAGAAGAGTTTAAAAATAAACTTCGCGATTTATCAAAAAAGTATCGTAATATTCGCGCTGATTTGCAACCGATTCTTGACGATCTCCAAGCAGGAAACTTCCAAGGCGATCAAATTGCGAACGTTGGCTATACAGTTTTCAAATTGCGGATTAAGAATCGAGATAACAAAAAAGGTAAAAGCGCAGGTTACAGAGTCATTTACTACGTCAAAACAGCTTCATCGGTTTTTCTAATTACGATTTACTCAAAATCTGAGCAGTCCAATATCCCAGCCGCAGAGATTCGCCGTATTCTGGCTAACTATGAATAAAGTTTAAAACAATGGCGATCGCCCTTAATTTCCTGAAAACCTAAATAGTGATTATTAGATAAAATCCTATTCTAATCAACCG
>JBILGV010000049.1:0-34006 GCA_044350865.1 Pseudanabaena sp.
TTTCATGCAACCAGAGAAAATTTCATCCCCTGCTTCGACACCATACTGACAATCTCTGAGTTGGTGCGCTAAACATACTTGCCATTCTCTGGCTGGATGGGTTTTCTGGGAGCTATATAGGTCTGATTACCCATACTTCGGGTTGGTGGTCTCCCATCACTTCCTGTATGACATCTCCTCCCCTCGATGGGCGGATAATGTGGAAACATACTTGCTCGTTTTGAAACACCCACTCCCTATATCAGCGATTACAGTATTTGGCATTATTCCCCAAATCCTCGCATATATTCGGGATTGTGAGACAGATTTTCTAGATTGCTATCCAAACAACCGATGAAGTCTTTAGTTGCTTCAGCGAATGATATTTGAGATGGCTTGGTGAGATTACTGTTGTCAATTTGGCTGAGTTTGCGAATCTTAAATTCTAAGAATTCTATAAAGTCGATGACTTCACTGCGTTGTTGTTGTGGCAACTGCTTAAGTTTAGAAATAGCTCTTTCTAGTGCGGTCATTTCAATCGCTCTCTTTATTACGATTAAATTAGCTTTATCATATCAAATTCCATTCTTTTTCAATGCGCTCTAGGTCTTTGATTGCACCGAGTTGTTGATAGATGGTTTTGGCTTGGTCGTAATATTGTTGGGCAAGGGGCAGGTTGCCGCGTTGTTTTTCGAGTAGCGCAAAATCAAAACTAACTATAGCCATACTCGCGAGATCGCCTAATTCAGTAAACAATTGCAAAGATTGCCTGTAGAAAGATTCCGCCGCATCCCAGTTGCCAAGCTTACGCTCGATGTCTCCCAATGATAACCAAGAAGTTGCCATACCCGCGCGATCGCCAAATTCTTCTCGAATTTGTAGAGATTCTTTATAAAGAGATTCTACTTTATCCCAATAACCTAGAAATCTATACATATAACCTAAATTACTGAGAGCATAGGCTAAGTCAGATTTACGATTAAATCTTTTTTGTAATGTAATAGCTTTATTAAGATAGGTTTCTGCTAATTGAATTTCTTGATTAAGATTTTCAGTTATCCCTTGCGATACCCGATCAGAATACAGATCACCCAATTGAGCATATATCGGTTCAATGTTAGCGCTATCTTCACCCCAAGTTGTTAATGCTTCTGCAAGCGAATCTTCTAATTGTTTTACGGAAAGAACAGAACTTGATTTTTTGGGATTATCAATTGGCTTGAATATAGGATCTTTACCATCAGCATCAGATATTGGGAAATCCAACTTCGCAAACCCAAACGTAAACGTACCACCACTGCGCCAACTCCAAAAATCAGGCGCTTTTTTAGCAATCTCAACCAATAACGCCGAAGGCAACCACAATACTATTGGCAAAGGATAACCCCGCAAAGCCTCCCGCGTCCATTGCAAATAACCCAAAAAACTATCCAACCTTTCGCGATTACTTGCACCCAAATTACTTAACTTCTCCGCCCCCAATACCGTCGCGATCGCCTGCATATTTTTATCAATCTTCCCATCAATCAAAGCCTGCAACAAACTCGGCTCATCAGGATTTAGCGCTAACCGATAGCTCCGCACTCCCTCCAACTCAGCCTGATAACGTTGGATCACCTCCTGCCGCAGCGCCGTATTATCACATACCGCCAACAAAATCTGCAACGTTCCCAATCCAGCATCAAGGGATACGATCAAGCGATCGTATTCATCGGCATTTTTTTCATTGAGAACGATTAGATTTGACATGAGCTTCTGCTACGTTTACGGGTGTAGATCCCCCCCAGCCCCCCTTGCAAAGGGGGGAGAATATTTTTCTTTTCTTCTTCCCCCTTTATAAGGGAGATTGAGGGGGATCAGATTAACTTCCCCCTTTACAAGGGAGATTGAGGGGGATCAGATTAACTTCTCAATCTTCAACTGTTCCACAATCAACGGATGCACATCATACCAACTCTCATGGTTGCGATATTCGATCGCCACCACCGTATGTAACAAATCCAAAAATGCTTGCTCCTTAGGATTTTCGGGAATGTATTTATTATAGACCTGCACTAAGGAATGAAAAATAAACAACTTATGCATTTTGAGGGATGGCTATATAGTTCCATTTAGGAAGATATTCATCAAAAATAATCGGTAGATTTTCCTTGAACCCATCCATAACCTGTCTACCCTTGTCATAGACTTTATCGATAAGATTAACGATTACCCTCAATCCAGTTTTAGTGACGTGTAAAATTTCAACATCTCCGCTTCAATCTCTTCGCAATAGTACATAATTAAGACTTATTTTTTTATTTATTCTATCTTTATTTGCACGGGTTGTTTATTTTTCATTCCTAAAATCTCGCGATCAGTCTTACTCAATCCCAACTGAACATCATTGCGTGACTTATCCAAAGACTCTTGCAAAATCTCCATATCAATCCGCACATGATCAATATTTTGATTTTTCCTTACCATCCGCCTTAGCCTTACCAAAACCTCACTACAACACCTTTGGGCAATTCGTATCACATCGCGTAACACGCCACCACTGCTCAAAGCAATTTTTTCGACAATGCCATCCTCTAAAAGCTCTGCATCAATACGCCTTGTTAATACCGATTGCAATACTTGCATCGCCGCAACTTCGGGCTTACCATCAGGCTGATGACTCGCCCCCTTAGCATAAAGTTTTAAGACGGGCATCACAAAAATTTCATTGCCAGTTTCATCCTCAATATGTTTCCGCAAAACACCCTCGCGGATTGTCGCGATCGGCAATGTATAGATAATAATAAATTTTGGTTCTAGTAATGCTTTTAAATTCTTTTGAAAGACCGCATCCACTTCCTCAAGATCAAATTTATCCAAATCGTCAACGATCACCAATATTTCCAGCTTGGTTGCTAACTTAATTTCCGTAGCGATCGCATTCAAAGTGTCGATCAAATCACGAAAATTTTGCGTAAACTTACTCTTGATTACATCCTTCGTAGTTTGTTCCGTTGAGAGTTTGCCCTTAATTACCTCAAACAGATTTATCCCCGCGCTCATCTGTCCAGAAACAGCCACTGTCTCCGTTGTAGTGCGTTCCTTAAACCAATCAAAAAAAGCTTGTTTCTTATCCTCAGCAATTTTCACATTATCCTGTTCCGCCTTTTCCATCATCTTCAAGGCAATTACAAACAGAATATTGATATGATTAACCTCTTTCATCTGAATTAAATCAGAAATAGAGAAAAACACTGTAAAAAAACGATCTTGCATGATCTGCGAAAATTCAAATAGTAGCGTTGATTTTCCACAGCCACGATGCCCCGCAAACATAAATTGATTAGTACTTTCGTTGCAGTCTAAAACCTTCTGCTCTAAGCGATCAATACAATCACTACCATGTTCCACCAAAAAATTTTCGCGCTCCTCTACCGTAAAAAGAGGCTGTAACTGCAAATTACGCGAAGCTGCTTGAAATTTGTCGATGCGATCGCTAGCCATAAGCCCTTATCTCAATTCACAAAATTATTTTACAGATGATCTACAAGATTAAACGTAGGATGTGTTAGCGATCGCGTAACGCATCACCTCTAACCAATTGATGCGTTAGGTTGCAATAATGCATCCTACCAATAAATTAAGCCTTCCTACTTATAGCCATACATCATAAATTTTACATGAATAACCCGAATATTATTTTAGCTGGCTATCTTGCAGGCGCATCTGACTACATCCCGATCGCCAAGAAATTAGAAACTAAAAATTTATCCGCAACAGTCGTACCTTTGAAATGGTCGGACTGGGTTCCCACCCTTGGCGGTCGCTCTATTGCTCCAATTTTAGAAAAACTTGACCAAACCGTAAATCTGGAATTAGCCAAAACAGGAGTATCCCAAGTTAATATCATTGCCCATTCCGCAGGTGGTTGGCTAGCGAGAATTTATCTAGGCGATCGCCCCTATTACGACAAAATCTGGAACGCGAGATCCAAAGTCGCTAAGTTAATTTGTTTAGGCACACCCCAACGCAGTCTAGAACCTTGGTCGCTCAGGAATTTAGACTTTGTGAATGACAATTATCCCAACGCCTTTTACGATGACATCGAATATATCTGCATCGCTGGTAAATCCGTACAGGGCAAAAAATCAACACCACAAAAATGGCTTGCCTACAGCAGCTATGAGCTTACCTGCGGACAGGGAGATGCATGGGGCGATGGCATTATCCCCATCGAGTCAGCATATTTAGATGGCGCGACAAATATCGCGATCGATGGTGTCTATCATTCACCGCGATCGGGCAAATGGTATGGCTCCCAAGAGGCAGTGGATATTTGGGCAAAATATTTATGATTTTTGTTATGCAGAGATTACAGCGCAAAGCTTCTGCTCACAATCAGCAAATAGATAGTTTAGAAACCCTAAAATATCGGCTAACTGCGTCTCTGAATAGGCAAGGCTTTCATAACATTCATGTCTGCTCAATTGATAAAATCGCCATGTCGTGGCGTTGGTCACAATTCCATACACAGGAAATGAATGGGAGGGTTGATTTAATTCCAAGCAAGCATACATTTCCGTTAAGCATTGAGCTAACCCCTGCTCAAAATCATCTTTTTTGGCTTCCACAATGCATAGTAAAGGCGATTTATAGACCTTACCTTGGGCAGCAATTAAATAATCAACTACACCCGTTAGTCGTTCAGTTTGTAATTTTGCCTCTTTCCAAATTTTTAATTTAGAATAAATGTCGATCGCTTCCAGTAAAATCGCATCAATTAGTAATGATTTTGCCGACTCAGATAATGACAAATCAAAATGTGCTTTTAATTTCTGAGTACTCATCAAATAGTAATCCGATGCTGGTTTCGGGCTAAACTCTGGTCGCCATTCTTTTAGTTCATTAATCCCAATAATTTGCAATGCACCACGCAAATCGATCTGAGAAAAACGTTGTTTTTTGGTAGACATGAATTTTGCCCCAAGTTTTCATCAAGTCAAAATTAATAAGCGCCAGCGATCGCCACTTCTCGTAATTCCAAATCACAACTCCGCCAGATCTGACCATCTAGAGCCGTTTGTTCGATTAAACTAGCTAAGCGTAAAGTTTTCAGAGCTTGATCGCCACCGACTGAGGGTTGAGCTTTGTCACGGACACAGGCGACAAAATGTTCTAACTCCGCATGAAGCGGTTCAATATTACTGGTATAGACCTTTTCGATAAAGCCATCTTGACGATAGAGGACTTGACCGTAATCGGTTGTCCAGTTGGCGGTGGTTTGTCGGTGGATTAAAATTTCGTTATTCAGAAAATCTGACTCAGTGAGGGAGTTGGTGCAGTGCGCCGTGATTTTGCGTTTTTTGCGATGGGTAACTTTGCTAGCTGTCAGTGTGGCAATTACCCCATTTTCAAAACCGATCGTCGTGGTCACATAGTCGAGATGACTGGATTCAGGTGAAACGCGATTGCCATGTGCCGAGACTCGCACGATCGCCGAAGGGACAAGCTCTAAAATCAGATCAATATCATGGATCATCAGATCGAACACCACCGAGACATCGTTAGCGCGTTGTGAATAGGGACTCATGCGATCGGCTTCGATCGCTAAAATTGTCTCGTGCTTTAAAACCTTACTTAATTCTTGGAAAGCAGGATTGAAGCGCTCGATATGTCCGACTTGAAGAATGCGATTGTGTTCGGCGGCGGTTTTTACTAAAGATTCGGCTTCGAGGACGGTGGCGGCGATCGGCTTTTCGATCAGGACATGAACACCCGCCTTCAGACAAGTTGTGCCAACGTCATAATGTAAGCGGGTTGGCACGGCAATACAAACCGCATCGACTAAAGGTAAAAGCTCACGATAATCTTCAAAATAAAGTACTCGGTGCTTGCTAGCAGTATCGCGCCCACGTTCCACGCTCACGTCAGAAACACCAATTAGTTCTGCATCCTTGAGCAAGCTGAGAACCCTTGCATGATGCTGCCCCATGTTACCGATACCTATAACACCAACCCTGATGGGATCGTGGAAATTCCGATTGGGGCTCATATTCCTCACACACGCTCAGTAATCACGCTCAGTTTGTCCAAAATCGTAACATATAACGCTTTGCGTTCTACAGTGTTCGTCCAGTGTTCGCCATTTGCCTAAAGTTCTCCCAATCTTAAGGAACAAGGGGCTTAAGCCCCTTGCCTGTTTGAGAATCAACCTGTATTTCGCATACCTGCGGCGATGCCGTTGATGGTCAATAATGCGCCGCGTAACAGTTCATTTTTGGAATAGCGCGATCGCAGATCAACCGTATCAGGACGATGCTGACGCAGACGCTTTAACAAAGATGCTTGGATGAAACCAAGCGGGACGATGGAGCCATTGCGTAGCTCTACTGATTGCTTCAGATCGGGATCACTATCCAGCATATGCTTTTGTCCCGTAATCGATTGGATTACTTGGCGAGTGCGCTGATACTCATCATAGATCTCCGCAAATATTTCGACAAACTCTTCTTCAAAGCCTTCCTTGGTAAGTTCTCGCATATAGTGATGGGCGATCTGCAAATCAGTTTTGGCGAGCGTCATTTCCACCCGCGAAATTACAGTTTTAAAGAAGGGCCATTTGCTATAGAAATATTGCAACAGGGCGAGATGTCCCGATGGATTTTGTTGAAGAAACTCCTCAAGGGCTGCACCAATGCCATACCAAGAAGGGAGCAGAAATCGACTCTGTGTCCAACTAAATACCCAAGGAATCGCTCTGAGACTGCCGAGATCGCGTTTGCCAGCCCGTCTGGCAGGGCGGGAACTAATCTGTAATTGGCTGATTTCTTCAATCGGCGTAACTTGGTGAAAAAATTCCACCAGATTGGGTTGCTCATAAATTAAGTGACGATAAACTTGGCGCGATCGCACGGAAATTTCTTCCATAGTGGCTAGCCAAATATCAAGGGTATCGCTACTGCTGGGCAGTAGGGCGGCTTGGATCACGGCAGTAGTAATCGTTTCAAGGTTATAAAGTGCGATTTCGGGCAGAGAATACTTGGAAGCTAGCACTTCACCCTGCTCGGTAATCTTGATCCGCCCTTCGATACTCCGTCCTGGTTGCGCCAAGATAGCCTCATAAGTAGGTCCACCGCCACGTCCGACCGATCCACCGCGTCCATGAAACATCCGCAGATCAACTTTGTATTTTTGGCAAACATCTTGGAGCGCCCGTTGGGCTTTATAAATTTCCCAGTTGCTACTTAAAAATCCTGAATCCTTATTGCTGTCGGAATAGCCGAGCATCACCTCTTGCAAATGATCATGGCTTTCGAGATAGGTGCGATAAAGTGGCAATTCGAAAAGCTCTGACATAATCGGTGGGGCGCTTTGCAAATCCTCAACCGTCTCAAACAGGGGCGCAATGCTGAGGGAACCTTTGCCTGTAGCAGGATCATATAGTCCCGCTTCTTTGGCGAGGAGCAGCACTTCGAGAATGTCACTGACACTACGGTTCATGCTGATGACATAGTTGTTGCAAACCGCTACCGAAAACTCCTGTTGCACCTTGGTGACCATCCGAAATGTTTCGATGATTTCGTTGGTTTTGTCGCTAAAGTTTAGCTTGGCAGGAATCATCGGGCGGCGAGTTTTTAGCTCTTGGGTCAACCAAGTCACTTTTTCGGCTTCGGTGAGATCGTCGTAGGGTTTATCCAAAAGTTGTAATGAAGCCGCAATTTCGCCGATCGCATTGCTATGTTGGGTGCTTTCTTGACGAATATCAAGATGGGCTAGGTGAAATCCATAGACATCAACTTGACGAATCAGATTTTCTAAAGGCTTAGGATTGAGCTTAGTTTCGATCAAACTCGCTTGAATCAGTTTTAGTTCGGCAAGAAATTCGGAAACATGGTTATAAAGCTGATGCTCTTGTCCCTTAGTCGATAGCTCCATTTCTGAGGCTTGCCAGCCACTATGCCGCAACTCTCGGTTGCGATCGCGGGTACGGTAGAGTCGCTCTTTGATGTAGGCGAGTTTTTGACGATAAGGCTCTTGACGATATTTGATCGAGTTTTTGGCATAGATCTCAGGCAAATAAATTTGGTCGTCAGCCAGCGAATCGAGTAAAGATTCCGAAACATCGCTCAGACTCTGAGACAGCGATAACAATCGACTAAGATGCTCAATCGATTTAATATATTTGTTAATCACGAGATTGCGCTGATAGCAAGCGGTCTGCCATGTGACTTCGGGCGTAACAAAAGGATTACCATCGCGATCGCTGCCCACCCATGAACCAAAATTACAAAAGTTATGGCGTGGTAGTCTTAATTTGGGAAAGCTAGCCGAAATAGATGAACCAATGCGATCGTAAAGCACGGGGATCGCATCAAATAAAACTTCTTCAAAATAATGCAATGTATAGTCAGCTTCGTCTAAAACCGTAGGCTTAATCTGGTTTAGCTCATCAGTGCGCCACCACAGGCGAATTTCTTCGGCAATCTGCTCCCTCAATGAAGTTGCTTCCCAATTCGAGGCGATCGCCTGTAGCGCCAGATCATTGTCATTGGAGCCGATAAGCCGATCCAGTTCCTTAAGCATCTTAGCGATCGTGCGTTGCTTCTCCCGAATTGTATGTCGCACAATTTCCGTGGGGTGAGCCGTAAACACGAGCCGAATATCGAGATTATCCAGAACCTTTTGAATTTGACCTGGTGGTACATTCAGTTTTTTTAGTTCAGGAAATAGCCAACGAAATGTACCCACAGCATATTCGCTTTCCCCATTTTTTGGGCTACTCCGTTGAATACTGGTTTTCTCCTGCTCGTGATCCTGTTCAACAATATTAATTAATTGAAAAAATAAAGCGAAGGCGCGAGCGGCGGTGGTAGCTTGATGTAAGTCAAGGCTTTCGACCACTTTTAAAACTGCTTCCGCAGGATATTCAGGCGCTTGACCTTCTGGCGAACACATCTCTCGCAGTTGGCGCAATAAATCAACTAATTCTTGACCGCTTTCTTTCAATAGGACTGATTCCCACAGATTTTCGACCAGCTTGAGGCGATACAACAGACGCGAATTAGCGGCTTTGCGATCGCTCTCTGAATTGACTAACTGTACTAATGACGCTGACAGTACTGCTGGGGAACTCATCCAACTTTCTCCAAAATTTTCTTTCTAGTCCAAAATTTTCGCACCTAAAGGCTTAGACTTCTGTTACTCAATTGGCATTTAATAAATGTTTTGATGACAGCAGCCAAAATCTTGCGGTAGCAAGCAAGCAAAAAATCTCTACTCCTTTCTATACCATACCAACCGACCTGTTTGTTAGCTGTAGCCTTTTTTGCCAAGAATCACGGTGGGGCAGATCTTCATCTGCGGTTTTAAGCGATCGCGATCGTAAAAAATAATTAAAAAAAGTTAAAAATATCTGTGATTTCGCAATATTTCTTTACAAAATGTTGATAATAGGAAGTATCACAAGAACTAAAGTTCTTGGCTAAAAGCTAAAGTCAGCTAAAGCAGACTAAGTAATCATCTTAATCAACCTGTTTCAACAGGTTTCAGCTTTTAGCCCGTAATTTATTGCAGGGCTATTTAGAAAACTAATTTTAAAAGTAACCAACAAAAGTAACTAACAAAATGTTTGATGTGTTGATCGTGGGTGCGGGAATGGTGGGAGCAAGTTTAGCCTGTGCATTGGGTGATAAAAACTGCACGGCGAATCGCGATCTCAAGGTGGGAATCATTGAAAGCAATGGTCGATTTTTGCGCGGAGAATTTACGGCTGATGGTCGGGCAAGTGCGATCGCCTATGGTTCAAGTCAGATCTGGCAAAATATCGGTGTATGGGGCGGAATGCAGCGCCGAGGCGTAACCCCAATGCATCAAATCCAAGTATCTGAAGGCGATTCATCCTATCAAGTGCAGTTACGCTGCGAGGATATGGGACAGGAAGCTCTCGGTTATATTGTCGAAAATTCCGTAACTTTGGCTTCGCTCTGGGAATTTGCCAAGGAATGTGAGAATTTAGAATTAATTTGTCCCGCCAAGATTTTAGCTATTGAGTATCTTAGCGATCTCGATGTGATGCGCGTCAAAATTAGTTCCGACATTGGTGAGCAGTATTTAGAAACGAAATTATTAGTTGGTGCGGACGGGGGGCGATCGCTAGTGCGACAAATGGCAAATATCCAAATTTCCGAACGCCTATACCCACAAACCTGTATCGTCACCACCATTCAATCGGAAAACTCCCATCAAAACTTTGCCTACGAAAGATTTCAGGCTAGTGGACCTTTTGCAATTTTGCCACTCGGTAGCGATCGCGCCTGTATCGTCTGGACAGCCACCACAGAAGAAACCCCAATTTTACTCGCCCTTGATGAACCGACATTTTTGCAAGAACTAGCGAAACGTTTCGGTGCGCCCCTGATGCAGAAATTAGGAAATATTAAAGTAATATCTAGCGATCGCGCCAACTATTCCCCACGTTGGATGCACAGTCAAACCTACATTCAACCGCGCCTAGCCCTCATTGGTGATGCTGCCCACACTACCCACCCGATCGCAGGACAGGGAATGAATCTCGGTATTCGTGATGTCAATGCTTTAGCTAATGTATTGAAAGCTGCTCATCAAAATCAAGAGGATTTGGGGGCGATCGCGGTTTTAAAACGTTATGAAGCGAAGCGCAAATGGGACAACCTAGGCGTAATTTGGTTGACTGATATCTCTAATCGCCTATTTTCCAATCACAATTGGTTCTTCAAAGTATTCCGCCGATTGGGGTTGCTGTTGTTGCAGATTTCTCCACTTAAGCGAATTTTAATGTACTTCATGATGGGATTACATCAGGTGTAAATTACATCAGGTGTAAATTACATCGGTTGAAAAAATTATGGACAATTCCCGAAATACAAAAATTAGTAAGTTTCTCAGTAAATATTTACGTCATGAGCCAGAAAAGATTGGCTTACGATTGGATGTTGGCGGGTGGGTGAAAGTCGATGATTTGTTAACGGCTGGTGCTGAACATAACTTTGCGATCGCCCTAGAGGAACTCAAAGAAGTTGTCGCGACCAATGCGAAACAAAGATTCTCTTTTGATCCAACGGGAACATTAATTCGTGCTAATCAGGGACATAGCGTAGAAGTCGATTTGCAACTGGAGCCGATGCAACCACCCGATACTTTGTATCACGGTACTGGCGAAAAGAGTGTCGGGTCAATCAAGCGATCTGGGCTACAAAAAATGTCGCGGCATCATGTGCATTTATCTAGCGATCGCTCAACAGCAAAAAACGTTGGACAGAGACATGGTAAGCCTATTGTCTTTAAGGTTGCGACTGGAAGTATGTACAAAGATGGATTTGTTTTTTACTGTTCGGCAAATCAGGTTTGGTTGGTTGATACTGTTCCACCTGAATATTTAGAAATTAGCGCAAATTACGAGGAAAACTATGAGAGTTGAGTACGACCCGATCGCTAATGCCGCTTATATCCGTATTAGAGAAACTGAAATTGTTGAATCAGAAGAAGTTGCTGATGGGGTCGTTTGTGATTTTGATGAACAAAACAAGATTGTGGGAGTTGAAATTTTGAGCGTTAAGCAAAGAACTCCTGCTCAAATCAAAAGCATCATCTTTCCCTTTGACGAGCAAGACAAGACAAGTCTGCGGGAATTGTTTAATATTTTTGCGGTTGCCTTTTAGAAAATAGTTTCTTTGGCGTAAACAAGAAAAATTATTAGAAATAATTTCAGGTTTGAAGCGATCGCGAAAAATCATGGTTAAAATAACAGCACGAAATCTCTAATGTTCTGCCCTTAATCACTAAGTCCCCCAGCAACCGTGAAACTCCTCAAGATTTTTCAGGTATTCCCATTTTTTGATCGCACCGTTGATAAATGGGCAACAGAAGCCCGCCTCCTACGCTGGCTGACTTTTTTGTGGTTATTTGCAGGATTAGCCGTACTATTTTCCGCATCCTATCCCGTTGCTGATCTTGCCTTCAAAGATGGCACGCTTTATTTTAAATTTCAATTGGCTTGGGCGATAATTGGTTTGCTGATCTTTAATGCGATCGTGCATTTGCCATTAAAGTTCATGCTCAAGATTAGCCCGATCTTTTTGTTTATTATTCTGGCGATGCTCTACGCAACCCATATCCCTGGGTTGGGGACAACGCGCAACGCCGCGACTCGATGGTTATCGGTAGGATCGAGTTCGTTTTTATTGCAGCCTTCAGAATTAATTAAGCCATTTTTGATTTTGCAAGCGGCTCAACTCTTTGGTAATTGGAATCGCACGCCTTGGAAAGCAAAGGTTGGCTGGCTATTTGTATTTTTGTTGGTGCTAGGCGGTATTTTGATGCAACCTAGCTTGAGTGTGACCGCACTTTGTGGGATTACGCTCTGGTTAATTGCTGTAGGCGCAGGTTTACCGACTCTCCAGCTTTTTGGAACCGCAGCATTAGGGACTTGCGTAGCGATCGCTAGTGTCACCTTTCGCGAATATCAGAGACGGCGAATTATGTCATTTCTCGATCCTTGGCAAGATCAGGCGGGAGATGGCTATCAATTGGTGCAGAGTTTGATGGCGATCGGTTCGGGTGGATTATGGGGAACTGGGTTTGGTTTGTCGCAACAAAAATTGTTTTTACCGATTCAATATACCGACTTCATTTTTGCGGTTTTTGCCGAAGAATTTGGCTTGTTTGGTGGGATCTGCTTGTTGCTGTTGGTGATGATTTACGGCACGATTGGGCTGTCGGTAACCTATAAGTGCAAAGATCCTGTAGTGCGTTTGATAGCGCTCGGTTCGACCTCATTGATTGTGGTGCAAGCGCTTTTAAATGTAGGCGTGGCAACTGGTGTCTTACCGACTACAGGCTTGCCTTTCCCTTTCCTCAGTTATGGCGGTAGTTCCACTTTGTCCTGTTTGTTTATCGCGGGTTTATTAATTCGCTCAGCGCGAGAAATGTCGGCGGCGGATGTGATTCCTTTTGCGCGGGTAAATAAAGGCGATCGCAATGATCTGAAAACAAAACGACAAGACAAACAACAGGAGAAACTAGGCGCGTTAAGACGGTAATTAAGTAGGTAGGCTTAATTAGTTGTTAGATAGTGGAACAGGCTTCTAGCCTGTTGACGGGCAAGATGCCCGTACCACGCACTAAGAAACTTGATTATTGAAGAAGCGCTTCCAAGCTTTTGAGGATTGAGTGAGCCAAACAAGATTACAATATGTTAAGCGAAAAATATTAAACACAAATTAACAAACAAGGTAACGACAGTAAGGGTCGAGCATAACAAGACATGAAAGCAGCGATTATTGGTGCAGGCTTGGCAGGTATGAGTACTGCCGTAGAACTCAGTGAGCAGGGCTACGAGGTAGAACTGTTTGAATCTCGTCCCTTTGTTGGTGGCAAAGTCAGCAGTTGGATAGACAAAGACGGCAACCATATTGAGATGGGCTTGCATGTATTTTTCGGTTGCTATTACAACCTGTTTGCCCTGATGAAAAAAACAGGCGCGTTCGAGCATTTACGCCTTAAGGAACATACGCATATTTTTGTGAATATTGGTGGTAAACAGGCTGCCCTTGATTTTCGCAACTTTGGTGGTGCGCCCTTTCATGGTTTGAAGGCGTTTGTGACTACGGGGCAGTTGCCAGTTAAGGACAAAATCCAAAATGCGATCGCGATCGGGCGGAGTCCTCTAATTCGCGGCTTAGTCGATCATGTTGGCGCAATGAAAGAAATCCGCGCCCTTGACAATATTAGTTTTAAAGATTGGTTTTTGGGGATGGGCGGCTCACAAGCGAGTCTCGATCTGATGTGGGATGCGATCGCCTATGGCTTGGGATTCATCGACTGCGAAAATATTTCGGCAAGATGTATGCTGACAATTTTTCAGTTTTTTGCATCCCGCACCGAAGCTTCCATTTTAAGAATGCTGGAAGGTTCTCCCAATGACTTCTTGCATAAGCCAATCGTGAAACATATCGAATCAAAGGGCGGCAAAATCCATTTGCGGCGAGGTGTGCGCGAAGTTCTCTTTGAAGGTGAAGGTGAAGATACCCGCGTCACAGGTTTCATCGTCGGTAAAGAAGATGGCGAAGAAACTGTCAATGCAGATGTGTATATTTGCGCTACGGATGTGCCTGGGGTGAAGAGAATCATTCCTGAGAAATGGCGCGTGTGGTCGCAGTTTGACAATATCTATAAGTTGGATGCAGTGCCTGTAATTACCGTCCAACTTCGCTTTGATGGTTGGGTAACGGATATTGATAATTTACTTTATGCAATTAAAGTAGACTTCTCTACCTTTGCCGATCTCGCGATTACCAGTCCTACGGATTATTACAAAGAAGGAGAAGGTTCGCTGTTGCAATTAGTGATTACCCCTGCGGATGATTATATTAAGCTCAGTAATGAAGCGATCGTGGAGAAGATGATTGCTCAAGTGCATCAGATTTTCCCTTCTTCTAACCAGCTAAATGTCACTTGGTCGAGCGTAGTTAAACTCGCCCAATCTCTCTATCGTGAAGCCCCTGGACAAGATCCCTTCCGTCCTGCTCAAGCTACACCTGTGTCAAATTTCTTCCTTGCTGGTAGTTACACAATGCAAGACTATATCGACAGTATGGAAGGCGCGACACTCTCAGGCAAGATGTGTGCGGCAGAAGTGATTAAAAGCAAGCAACTGATGAAAGCATAAATTCGGAATCGCGGATTAAACGAATTTAGGGATGACGCGGATTTAGAGCCATGAATTTACAATCTGTGTAATCAGATAATCCGTATAATCTGTGATTCTGATGTTATTAGAGATTTGGTATAAAATAGATCACCCCGATGCAATGAGAACCTTATGGAGTCCGATCAACTGCCTTTAGAAGAGAATTTAAACCCATCTGATCAAGGTGAATCCCCCGAAGCGATCGCCCCATCAGTAAATTTAGATAACTCTCAAAACGAAAGTATTAACGAAAACAACGAAAATATTTCTGAACAGCCCGTTAACATCGATTTAGCAGTTAGTGCAGAAATTGACGGGGTAACTGGCGATATAACTAGTGAGATAACCAGTGAAAATATAGCGATCGCTGCTGATATTTCCCAAGAGGATGTGGTTATTGCGGCGATCGCACAGCTTAAACAGCAAGAGTTAGAACTCAAAGATGAAGTCGATCACCTTAAAACTACAAAATCAAAAATTTTACAAGACCAGATCGATGACCTTCAGTCAGGAATTATTCGTTTAGCACAGGCGGATGTGGCTCGCCTCGAATATCAAAAGCAAGAACTGCAATCAGCGATCGCTATTCTCGAAAAGAAAAAAGATCGTCTTGATAAGGAAATGACTACCACCTACGCAGGAGCCTCACAGGATATCGCCGTGCGCGTTCAGGGCTTCAAGGATTATTTAGTGGGCAGTTTACAAGATCTAGTCGCCAGCGCCGAAAAGCTCAATCTTGTCGCCCCAGTTACTAAGCCTGAGCCTGAACCTGTCGTAGTTACGGAAAAGAAACCTGCTAAAGAAGCCGAGCCATTACTGCTATCGGGACAAACCTTTGCGGAATATAAACAAAGGGTTGATCAGCTTTTAGATCGTTATCGCACCTTGCCCGATTATTATGGTCCTGCATGGAAACTGAGACGCACCTTTGAGCAAGTCCATGCTGATCGCGTATCGAAATGGTTTTTTGAACAGTCTGGGCGCGGCGCAATTCGCACAATGGGAACCCGCTTACAAAATATTTTGGTCACTTCGGCAGCGATCTCCGTTTTAAAATCTGTTTATGGGGAAAGTTTACGGATTTTAGTTTTAGCAACTTCTCCCGAACGCCTTGGCGAATGGCGGCGCGGCTTCCAAGATTGTTTAGGTTTGACCAGAGAACATTTCGGCTCCGATAAAGGCATTGCCCTATTTGAAGATGCTGAACCGATGGCGGTCAAAGGCGATCGCATGGTCAAGGAGGGCTTAAAACCATTAGTGATCATCGATGAATCAGAAGAACTCATCTCTGTAGATTTACTGCGGTTCCCATTATTAATCGCCTTTGGTGGCGCAGCCGAAGTTAAAACTGGCGCACCTTCCGCCTATATGAATCGTGACATGAATCGCGATTCTAGTCGTGAGAATCAAAATAATCGTGATTACATTCGAGAAGCCCCGCGTGACAATTTCCGCGATAGTTCTCGTGATATGGGTCGCGAAGTGAATAGAGATTATGCAGCGAAGGAACGTGATAGTAGGGATTATGGCTCACGCGATAATAATTCCAATCGTAATTATGGCGATCGCAATCCCCGTGATACAGGCTATAGCGATCGGGGTCGCAATAATCAAGATTCTGACTGGGACTGGTAATAAAAAAGGGCGCATCGCGCCCTTTTTTATTGGTTACTTTCTAGATGCAAGCAATCTTATTTTTTCGGATTCTGTGAATTTTTAGCAGCATTTTTTTGGAGAGCTTGAACTTGCTTAGCTGTTAATCCAGTGATTTGTGTAATTACATCTGGGGCAATGTTAGAAAGCAGCATATTTAAAGCAATTTGATTTCTTTCTTGAACCTTTCCCTTAGCTAAACCTTGAGCCTTACCCTTGGCTAAACCTTGAGCCTTACCCTTGGCTAAGCCTTGAGCCTTACCCTTGGCTAAACCTTCGGCTAAACCTTCGTGTAATATTTCTTGATAAATTACAGATTCTTTCATGATGTCGCTCCTGAGTAATCTTTGGATGATTTCTTTGCTTAGGGCTATGCCAGATATTATAGCGGTCGAGGCGGCTACGTTGCTTTGCAGTTGCTTATCAGCGATATTTTCAATTTGTTTGGCAACTTGTCTGAGGGTTTCTTCGGGGGCGTTGGTTTGAGATAGGGCGGCAAAGGGTAATAGTCCTTGATATTGCTGAAATATTTCTGTTGGTTGTTCCCATAGGCGGATCACGTTGAAGTTATGGATGAGTTCGCCGAGGTTAAATGTGGTTTCATGGACTAATGGCGATCGGCTAGGGCTGAGATAGATGACGACTTGATAGACTTTTTTGTTGGGATATTTACGATAGATCCGCAGTCGATAGTCGGTCATGCGGAAGGGAATATTTTTGTTGGGGTCGGTCTGAAATTCGATATGCAGGATGATTTCATCTGATTCTAGAAATATCACTGAGTCGGCACGAATTGGTTCGACGGCGAGTTCGGATTGTTCGATTTTGGTCAGTTTTATGGGTTTGCCAAGTAGCCAACTGGCAAAGTCGCTGGGGTAGTTTTCTGCGAGGAATTTACAGACGTTATCGATCATTGGGGAATTTTAGCATTAGTCTCAACCAAGAACTCAAGTTAACCCGTTTCAACGGGTTTTAGCGGTTTTAGCGGTTTTAGCTTTCAGCCCGCAATTTATTACAGGGTTTCTTAAAAAGCAGGGGCAATTCATGAATTGCCCCCCTCAATCTCCTTGTAAAGGGGGAAGAAGACAATTCTCACCTGTTCACAAGCCGAGAGAGCCAAGAACTTTAGTTCTTGGCTCAAAGCTAAAGTCAGTTAAAACTGACTAATTCGTCAGACTTAAGCCGTTGAAACGGGTTTTAGCTTTCAGCCCCCAATTTATTGCGGGGTTTCAGAATGCACAAACATTTTTTACGGTTTCTTGGCGGGGGCAACTGTGGCAGGAATCGTCTGCGGGGCGACTTGAGGTGTTGCCGATTGCTGCGTATTTTTGAGAATATATTCAAAGGAAGTACGCGATGGCACAAACTGGAAGCGCTCCACTTCTGGATTAGGCTTATTGTCCTTAGAAACCATTGAGTCTAGAACTTGGAACAATGATGCAACTTGAATCTTGGTTGATTTGGTGACATCGGGCTGGTCTTTGCTAGCGCGATCGAGCAAGTTTTGCAAGTCTGACTTATCAAGGAAAAATGGAACCACCTGCTCCTTCTTACCATTTTGATCGATGCTCATAGTTAGCAAGCCTTGGCTCTTGTCTTGTCCACCGATCGCAAAGAAAACAGGCACATTTGGGATTTTGTCCGCCGCGACACCTTGAGCCGTGAGAATAGTTCGCGCCGACTCGATGCTAGCTCTAGCTGGAATAAACTGAAAAACAACTTTTTTGTCTTTGTTTTGGCGAATCACCTGATAGGCATCATTCATAGATCGCACGATGATCTGTGCTTTTTTACCAACATCAGGGTTATTCTTTTTGACCTGACCTAGCATCTGTTGTGCTTCATCGGAGCCGAGAAAGAAAAACAAAATCTGACTATCATCAGGTTTAGCATTTGGTTGCTGTGGCACACTTCCCAAAAGTGGCGAGCCTTTATCATCAGTAATCGTGAAAATAGGAATACTGCCCAATCGCTCCAAAACCTGTGCCTCGGTAAGAGCTTCAGCTTTGAGAGTAAATATGGGACTAACAGCGATCGCCCCTGCGACACCTGCGGTGGCTGCTAGACTAACCAACGACTTAAATACGGACATATTTCTCCTAGCTATTATGGCAAAAAAGTAAAAAGGCAAAAGTAAAAAGTAAAAAGGCAAAAAATGGATTAACTGCAAGTTACTCAAGTAACTTGGTTGCCTTCTACTACGCTCTTCACGACTGGAATATTATAAGTATAGTTCCTTTGAAGTAGTTATGCTTAGTGATGTTATGCCACAAGATCAATCACCCAATCAAGCATCAAGTCAAGCACAAGATGAAAATTTCCTTAGCTTTGATGAGATCTTTGAGGAGATGAATTATCGCCAAGCGCAGAGGACTTTGCGCGATATTGTGGCGAATTTGGACTTGTCGGAACGGGAGCGGCGCGGATTAGAAGAACCACTCGAAGAACTTGAACAAATGCTCGATAAATTGGAGCGTCAAGTTTTACAGATTGCGGTGTTTGGCATGGTGGGGCGCGGCAAGTCTTCCGTATTAAATGCGCTGATGGGTGGTCAAGTATTTGAAACAGGTCCCCTGCATGGTGTGACGACTAGTCGGCAGGCGGCGGAATGGCAAATCTCACGCGAAGCGATGCAATCTAATGGCGATCGCACTATTCTTAAAGCTTCGTTTCAGGGGCGGGGTGAGGCGCGAATCGAGTTAATTGATACGCCTGGGATCGATGAAGTTGATGGTGAAGGACGGGCGGAACTTGCTAAAAGAATTGCTCAACAGGCGGATTTGATTTTATTTGTCGTGGCGGGAGATATCACCAAGGTTGAATATGAAGCGCTTTCAGAACTAAGGGGAGCTAGTAAACCGATTTTGTTGGTATTTAACAAAATTGACCAATATCCGCCCGAAGATCGTCTGGCTATTTATGCCAAAATTCGTGATGAGCGGGTGCGGGAATTATTGACTAAAGATGAAATTGTGATGACGGCGGCTTCACCTCTTGTGGCTAAAGCCATCCGTCAGCCCGATGGTTCCTTTGAAGCGGAGTTAGTTTCAGGTAAACCTCAAATCGATGATCTGAAACTCAAGATTTTGGAGGTACTTGATCGCGAAGGCAAATCTTTAATCGCCCTAAATACGATGCTGTTTGCGGATATGGTGCAGGAGCGCGTAGTTCAACGCAAAATGTTTGTGCGCGATCGCCAAGCCAATCGCGTCATTTGGAATTGCGTGACTACCCAAGCCGTAGCGATCGCTGTTAATCCTTTTACGGTCGTCGATGTGATCACCACGGCAATTATTGATGTATCGATGATCGTAGCACTCTCGAAACTCTATGGAATCAATATGAGTAATCGTGGCGCGATCGCCCTGATGCAAAAAATAGCGATCGGGATGGGCGGTATCGGTGCAAGTGAATTTCTAGCCACCTTCGGGTTGAGTTCCCTCAAAAGTTTGTTAGGAATTGCTGCGCCCGTAACGGGTGGTTTGACTTTGGGGGGATATGTGTCGATCGCGATCGCTCAAGCTGGTGTGGCAGGTTTTTCCACGTATGCATTGGGCATGGTGACAAAGGAATATCTCGCCAATGGCGCATCATGGGGAGCCGATGGACCGAAAGCTGTGGTTAAGCGTATTTTGGAAACCATTGATGAGGATTCAATCCTAGCCAGAATCAAAGACGAACTTCGCGCCAAAATTGATCTGCGTCGGCTAAGAAAAATATAGAAAATTTACTCAGGTAAATAATCCTCATCTAAAACTTGATCGGCGGTGAAAGGAGATGTTATGGGAAAGGTATCTATAGAAATATTTGTCTCAAGAGATGCGAGTTTCCTTGCCGCTTTGTAGCAATCATGAAACTCCTCCGCAAAATGACGCTTGAGGCTGGGGCTAGTTTTGAAAGCCTTCTCTAATCTACGGCGATGTTCAAATAATGTCGATCGCCAACTGTTCGATCTCTTCTCGGGTTGATATTTGTATTTCAACAGGTGCATCAGCACTACTTCCAAATTGCTTTCTAGCCCATGCTTTTGGATACTCCCCATATCACTGATTTCTTCGATAAGATTTTCTCTGTCCAACTCAGACAGTCTATTTTCTGATAGCAACGTCACCGTCTGCTCGATCCACAGACAAAAATCCTGTTCGTAGAGATCGTGGTGAGACACTACTTGTTGAGGTTGCGCTTGACTTTTACTAGAGGCGATGGTCATATCTTTAACACCGTTCGTTCTTAAGTAAAGTAACACTAAAATTGCTGTAAAACTTGAGAAACTGTTAGCTTTAGCTCAAACTCATACATTACTTCGGTGTCATCGTCATACTCCAAAAATTCCTCAAGGGTCATCTTTTGGGATGGTTGCACGATAGTTGCTATGGGCTTGTCTAATGCGATCATCATAGCTACCTCCTATAAACGATTGAAGCTATTTCTATTATGCCAGAAACGAAAAATAGAGTTGCTACACATCATGTAGTAACTCTATTTTCGGTTTGTATTAAATCTATAGCTGTTGCGTAAAAAATAGTAGGTAATGGCAACGTCAGTAAATCCAATACCTACTAGCTCTTGTTCAATGAAACAATTGAGACGCACATATAGGATCTCACGAAGCGCAAAAAGTTTTCATCAGCTAAAGTGCTTATTTGAAATGCTCTCTGCATAAGCATTTTGGCTTGATCGCTAATAAATCTATAAAAAAGAGGCTCAAACATTGTTTGAGCCTCTTTTTTGTAAAACTAATTTAAATATTAGCCTTGGACAATCACTTTGCCTACCATACCAGCACCACGGTGAGGTGAGCAGTAGTAAGAGAATTCACCAGCTTCGTTAAAAGTTGTCTTTAGCACAGCCTTAGGCTTTTGAGCCAATTTCTTGTGAGAAAGTTCTGGATGACCATTAAACAGAACATTGTGGGGGAAAGCTTTGTTGTTGACCCATTTGATAGTATCGCCAACCTTAATGGTGACTTCCTTAGGAGCAAAAACTAGCTGACCACCATCAGAACCCATCTTAACGGTGACAGTATCAGCAGAAGCAGGACTTGCCGACATGAAGAAGCTACCAACAATAAATAGGAGGCTAGCGATCGCTAGACCGAAGCCTCTTGCAAACGAACTCGCAATGGAATAAAGATTCATAATTAATTACCAACTAAAATTCAACTTGACTTGCACTAATTCGACTCGACTCGAACTAAGGCAACTAAAAACATGTAGAGAAAGGCTGATAAACTAGCTTACCTAACGATAGCGTATGACTAGTACGCAGAGCGTTAGATTTACATTCTTGGTTTAATAGTATATCTTTCCGCCGCCCCAGCCAATACCTCTAACATTAGGTTGGTAGAGGATATAACCTGCAATTAATTTGAGGTCATTGTCGGTTAAGCCACGCATAATCGGGAAAATATCAGTACTCTTGAGGCTAGGGTGAACGTCATAGATTTCGGTCACGCCGTCGTAGGTGGTGGGTTTTTTCATGTAATCCACCAAACCGAGGACATTGTTACGCGCAGGATAAGCTCCAGCTAAGGATTCTGGCGATAGATTTACGTTGGGATTGGTGAAGGTCGCACCGCCAAGGTGACAGGTTGCGCAGGTATTAGCGAATAATTTCTTGCCTTTGGAAATGTCCTTTTGAGTCAAGACAATATTGGTAGTTTCGTTAAGGGGAACGGTGCGCTTTGCGATCGGAATATCTGCGGCGCTAACACTGGATGTAAAAAGCTGGAAGGAAAGCATTACGAATGCGATCGCTACAGCTAGATGTTTAAAAAGATTTTTGTTCATGATTACGGAGATAATTTAGTTAATCTAAGTTTATCTAAAAGAAATTAATCTAATGTTAAAGATTTGTTGCGATTGGCTAATCACGCTCGATCTTTAGGCTTTTTAGAATTTTGGGCTTCGGATGCCATAATTACGGCTTTTGCGTCTTCCAAAGCGAGTTTGGTTTCCGCATCTTGGTAAGCGATGCCAAGGCGATCGCATAGTTGAAATACAGACTCAAGGCTGAGTTTGTAGTCTTCAGCGATCTCAGCGATCGAATAGTCAGCAAAGCCCATAACAATACTCTTGTTAAGTTAATTCTAGAGATGTTTGTGCTATTTTCTCATGCAAACACCCAAAAAGTGAAGGCGGTGCAATGCACCGCCTTCACTTTTGAAATCTAAGCGATTTCTAGGCGATCGCCGAGTTATCAATCACATCTTGCCAACGCCCATTACCCACAGCCCTGATTGCTTCACGCAGTTGAATATCACCTGTGTAGATCGCCTTACCAACGATCGCCCCTGTGACTCCAACCGACTCCAGTGATAACAAATTTAATAAATCCGTAATCGAACTCACACCGCCAGAGGCAATCACAGGCACATTGACATTTTCCGCAAGGTAACGCAATGCCTCGATATTCGGTCCTTGCATCGTGCCGTCGCGATGAATATCTGTATAAATAATCCCAGCCACTCCAACCTCAGTCATCCGCTTAGCTAGATCGACAGCCATGACATCGGAAGTGGTTAACCAACCTCTAGTCGCCACCTTGCCATCACGGGCATCAATGCCGATCATGATTTGTTCAGGAAATTCAGCACATATATCCGCAACCAGTTGTGAGCTTTCTACAGCCGCCGTTCCTAAAATGACTCGACTCACGCCAGAGTTCAGCACCGAAACGATACTTTCGCGATCGCGCAACCCGCCACCCATCTGCACACGCATGGGGATAGAACGGGCGATCGCCTCAATTACTTTTAAGTTTTGCGGCTTACCAGCCTTTGCGCCATCTAAATCAACCACATGTAAATACTTAGCGCCTTGACTGTACCAGCGTTGGGCAACTTCTACAGGGTCTTCACCAAATACTTCTGATTGTTGATAATCCCCCTGATAGAGCCTGACACAGCGTCCATCTAAAATATCAATTGCGGGAATTACATCCATAATTTTTACCATACGATCCCAGTATTTTATTTTAACTAGATTTAGCGATCGCGGTATAGTACAAATCATCGAATGTCAATATTTCTCACGCTTACATTTCTCGCATTTACCCATTTTTCGCACCTACAAAGTCAGTATGAAGTCCGTATCGCAAAAATTGATGTCTATTGGCTTCGTGATTAGCATTGCTTTTTTGCTGATGGCGATCGCTTCACCGTTACTCCAAGCCGTAGGGTTGTTAAATCCCAATGAATTTCTCAGCTACCCGATTCACGAAGCCCCCTCAGCACAGCATTGGTTTGGTACAGATTTGCAAGGGCATGATGTATTTGCAAGGACGATCGCAGGGGCGGGTGTCGCATGGCAAGTCACGATCGCTTCAACCATTATCAGCATTGTCGTCGGTGTACCTTTAGGCATGATTAGCGGCTACAAGGGCGGATGGCTGGATCGAGCCTTGGTATTTTTGATGGATGCCCTCTATACATTGCCAAGTTTATTGCTGTCGCTGACGATCGCCTTTGTGGTCGGTGCGGGTGTCTGGAATGCGGCGATCGCCCTCAGTGTCGCCTATATCCCCCAATATTTTCGGGTGATCCGTAATCAAACTGTTAGTACGAAAACCGAAGTTTATATCGAAGCGGCTCAAGCGATCGGTGCTGACACGAAAACCATCTTAATTAAATATCTCGCGCCCAATGTAATCCAAAGCTTACCCGCAATTTTCACCCTCAACGCCGCCGATGCGATTTTGACGATCGCTGGTTTAGGATTTTTAGGTTTAGGCATTCCCGAAGATGTACCTGAATGGGGTCACGATCTCAAGCAAGCCCTTGATGCGCTCTCAACTGGTGAAAATGTCTGGTGGACAACGGTTTTCCCTGGTTTGGCGATTACTTTTATGGCGATCGGTTTGTCGTTAGTAGGTGAAGGTTTGACTCAGAAATTTAGTAGCAAGAAAACAGAGGTTTAACTATGTTTTAAGCTTTAGTCCTAATGAATAATCCTGTTTTTTAATTGGATAATTGACAGCAAATTTTTGAATGTACTAGAGTTGTAGTGACCTGTGAGAAATTACGAAAAAGCAGGTAAGGAGTTAAGAAATGTCAATAGCTATCTCAAAGGAGAATATCTCCCTTATATCTGGAGCTATGCAGAGTCGAGATAGGAATTATAGCTACATTGACCGTGAAACTGGTGAATTTTTACCTGACAGCCAAGATTATCCATTAGAGATAATTCCTAACGAGGAGGCTGAAAACTATGAGGAATTAGAAATTGAGTTTAATCGTCGTTACTTAAAAATTCCTCAAGAAGGTTCGGGGGCTGGCTATCAAGACATGATAAATTTCATTGAAACTGTTGAAGACCAACGGTTGCGTGATCTGTTGGGAGTTGCCGTACAAGAAAAAAGCCCATTTGGTCGATTCAAAGATGTATTGCGCCGTTCGGAATATGAATTGGAACGTAACTTATGGCGTGCATTTAGTGATAAGTGCGAGTATGACCGAGTGGTTGAATGGTTAAACTCTAAAGGTTTTAGCATAGAAGCATAGCGATCGCACTATTTGTAAAAGTAGCGATAATATATTTAGACATCTTCAGACAGCCATCTATGTTATTACAAGAACTAAAAGAGCAAGTCTTCAAGCTATCGTCTAGCGATCGCCTTGCGTTAGTAAGCGCCATAATTGAGTCATTACAAAATCAGCCTGTTTTCGGTAGCGATCGATCTGGCGCGATTCGACGGATGCGAGGCTTATTAAAAACTGACCAACCCGCACCAACTGACGAGCAAGTGGCTGCAATGTTAGAAGAGCGGCGAGTGAGAGTAATTCAAACTGTACGCGATCGCTGATTTTTTTAGAAAGCTTGATGGCGATATAATTTAAATATAGACTGTGTAAAAAAGGAAACAAACAGCCGTGAGTCAAACACAAATCACAGAATCTTTGCTAACTAGCACAGGTTTTTATAGCCTATTTCAAACCTTACCCCTAGAAATTCGTCAAGGCTTTCTACAACTTTTATTTCAAAATAATTCTTCCGAATTAGAAGACTCTATCCTTTATTTAGCTTGTGAAAATTCTCGCAATGAAGGATTTTTATCTGAATCAGAGTCACAATCTCTCTTAGAGAGTTTGCCTCAATGAAATATCAAATAGCCAAACGCTTCAAAAAAGATTTAGACAAAATCAGCGATCGCAAAATTCTGGCAAAAGTTAGAAAATGTATTGAAGCAATTGGAACTTCTCAAAATTTTATTTCGATAATATAGCTGATTTTTTCTATTTCGATAAATTTTCCCATTTAAATTACAGTAATTTAGACAATTAGTCTGAAATTTTCTGTCTAACTCATAGTCATGCAATTAGGAGTATAGTTTGTCTGAAGCCGCTCTCTCGAATCTCTACCTAACAGATCTTGAACCACATTTTTATATCGAGCGCGAAATTACTGGGAGCCACTTCTCTGGAAAGCGGCTTCGACTTGATGCAGTTTTAAAACCCAAAGCTGCTTCAATGTGGAAACGAGAAGATGTTGCATTCGGTATTGAATTTAAAGATACTGACCGATTTGCTAAGAGCTATGACACAAAGAACCTAACCCAATGGCTGGCTCAATGTATTGATTACGCAAACACGAATTGGGATAATTTTGGATACCTATACATATTTTGCTGTCCGAGCCTCGTAGACGAGGTTCCTGAATCAGTTCTTTCTAATCCGATGTTTGCAACAGTAGAAATAGCTGCTCCAGTAGATGAAAAAGAGATAGAAATACCTCCATACTTCCCAACATACTCAGGACTTACTCCAGAACAAAAGTGGATTTATTTAAAACTGTTATCTAATCCCTACGATACTAATGTCACTAAGTGAGAAAGACAAGCGAAGATATGTAGCTATTGAAGCGAAGAAGATAGGGCATGGAGGCATAAAGTACATATCAGAACTATTTGGATGCGATCGAGATAACTTTCTGCTGGAATAACGGACTTTTAGTCCTAGCCGAACCTATGCACTGGAAGTGCATAGTGGTTTAGTATTACGCCATTTTTAAGGGGAGATCGAAAATTGGCGATCAAAAAACTGTTGCTGAAATATTATTTCATTGGCGGCTTTGATGAACTGCTGCGCTGTTGGGGATGGATTATCTGTTGAAGAAATTGAACTGATACGGACTTTTTGATCGGAATCATCAGATTCATCATTAACCAAACTCACAAGATAACCATATTGCTGCAAAGCTTCAAATCCGATTTCCAAGCCCCTTTGATCCTCAATTCCTAATTTAGTGATTAACTGCGATCGCCTAATCTCTTTACCTGTGTTACTCAAATATTTAGCGATACCGACTAAAGTTTGCCATGCGATCGCGCCATTTATTTTTTCAGGATTGGGATAGACAAGCGCTAGAGTTTGATTAGCTTGATAGGCAAGGTCAATGATCGTATTAAAATCATGCCAATTTTGAGGACAGCGATCGCAAATAATTGCTGATGGTACAAGTTCGCTTTGATTACTCCCACGCAGGTCGAGAATCTTGATATTAGCGAGATTAGCACCTTTGTTCGCAGTCGAGGCAAGGGATGGTAATTCGGGAATTAGGGATGGACTCTGGACTTTGAAATCAAGTAGCCTTGCATCATAGCGGCGGCGAAACGCATTATCGACTAATTCGATTACCACATCGCAAGTGCTATCAGGTAATTCATAGCTGTAATGCCCCCACCAATCACCATAAATTTGATTGCCAAGGCGATCGCTCAGGGTAAATTCGGTTTTGATATATTCAACTTTTTGTCCTTTTTGATTGCGAATGTTCGCATTAGACAGTCCTGAAAATGTGCAATCGCGAACTAATAGCTTTGGATAGGGATTACCCATACCAAAGGGTTCCAATTGTCTTAATTCATTAAATAAGTCTTTGTTTAAATCAGCGATCGTTACTTCCAAATCAATTTTGAGAGCCTTACTTTGCAATTGACCATATTGACTCCAAAACTTCTGATCGATCGCTTCAATCAGTACCTGTAAATTTTCAATGGGAAAGCTCAAACCACCCGCCAGCGGATGTCCACCAAAACTGGTTAACAGATGTTCTTGTCCCTTGAGTAATTCATAGAGATTAATTCCCTCTAGCGATCGCGCACTACCTTTTGCCATTCCATCTTCAAGGGTACAGAGAATCGTAGGGCGACCATATTCACCAACCACCTGCCCCGCAACTAAGCCCAAAACGCCCACTGACCATTGGGGATCAACGAGAACAATAATTCCTGTGGTGGACAGATCGATCTGCTCAATTTTTGCCTGAACCTGTTTAAATACTTTTTTTTGGAGCGCCTTGCGCTGAGTATTCGCTAATTCAGTTTGTTCAATTAAAGATTTACCAAGCCTTTCATCACTGGTTGTCAATAATTCCACACATTTCCGTACATCGCCCCAGATACGACTGACAGCATTAATGCGCGGTGCAATCCCGAAACTAATATCAATCGGGCGATCGCCGACTCGTTTACATTGCTCCAATAGTAGACGCACACCAAGCCGTTTTTTTTGCCGTAATACTTCAATTCCCTTTTGAGCTAAATAGCGACAATCACCCGTTAACTGCACCAAATCGGCAACCAAACCGATCGCGACTAAATCCAATAAATCCTCTAAAGGTTGCGATGGCACTTCAGGTAATGTTTCATAAAGAGCTTCCATTAGTTTGTAAGCAACCGCTACGCCTGACAAATGGAATAGGGGATGCTCACTGGCTAAATAACGCGGATTGATGATGGCAACCACGGGCGGACGGACATCAGGCAAAGTATGGTGATCGGTGATAATTACATCAATTCCTAATTCCTTAGCATAATTTAGTGCTTCTAAACTAGTGCTACCCGTATCACAGGTAATAATTAAACTTAGATTTTTTCCTAACGTTTCACATTGCAATCGCAACTCATCTAAACCTTTAATCGAAAGTCCATGCGACTCCTTCAGGCGATCGGGAATATAAAAAACAAGGCGATCACCTTGTGCAAAAAACTGTCCCAATCCTTCCCACAACACCGAGGTCGCCGTAATTCCATCCGCATCAAAATCTCCCCAAATCGCAATTAGTTCTCCCTGTTCGTAAGCATGTTGAATACGAGCGATCGCCTGTGACATTTCAGGAAAGGCAAACGCGCTAGTGGGTTGATAAGCTGCTATAGATAGAAATGATTGTAGTTTCTCAGGTTCGACTATTCCTCTCTGAACAAGTAATTTCGCTGCAAAGTTACCAACTTTTTCGATTAACCAAGTTGGCGCTTCAACGATGTCTAAATTTTGCCAGATTGTTGAAGACATCTATATTTTAGAACTTACCTCCCATTACTTGATCAAGTAACTCATCAACTTGAGTCCCGAATTTAGTACTGCTCATTCCCAATTTATCTAAAACACTGAGAGATAACTCCAGCGATCGCAGAGCTTTACCTTGATATTGATATTGAAATGGGGAATTACTACATAACTGGTAGAGACAAGCTAAGTCATAGAGAGTTTTGGCGTAATCCAACATCATTCCCAATTCCTCAAAACCCATTGACGCATCTAATAATGAATCTTGGGCGGTTTCGATCGCATCTTCATCTAGGCTATCCAAACCTTCAAGTAGACGCTGGACATAGATCCGACCGCGGATATGTTTGGCGATCGCAATTCCCTTTTGATATTGATAGTCACGAAAGCGCGGCAAAACTTCGGCTCTGATACAGAGCAGGCTTTGGTTAATTTGGCGATCGCCTAACAATGCTTCACTAAGATCGCAATACAAATAGCCAATTTCAATCGTATCAACTGGCTCTTGCAACAGAGTGATCGCGTCTTTACTTAAAGCGATCGCTGTTTGCCATTGCTGCTCGACAATTGCTGATTTAGCCAATCCTTTAAGTGACTGTAACTGTAAAGCCCGATCTTCATTTGCTAAAGCAATTTCTAGGGCGTTTTGGTAGAGACTTACAGCTTGAGATGTATCTTCGATTGACAAATACAATTTTCCTAAGTAAGTGTAGCTTTTGGCGATTGCACATTCATCCTCTGATTCAAGTCGCAAAGAGAGCGCACGTTCAAAATGATTCAGAGCCGACTGCGGATCATTTACTTGCAAGTAATATCGACCGATTGCGTCATCGGTAAGGGCTAACCCTTCAGGATTATCTTGATAAAGCTGATATACATTATCCAAAATCTGTAAAACATTGGTCAATTTCCCCAATTCAAGCGCTAAATTTGCCTGAACATAGAGTAAATAGGCTCTCTGCTCGTTATCGGCTGTGGGATTTTGATCGAGTGTTGCCGCCGCCTGTTGAATAAGACTTTCCCCCCTTTGCAATGATTCTGGCAGTCTTGTGCCAATCAGTTCCAACGCTAAATCCAGTAAAATTCTTGCAGTCATCCCCAAATCTGCCATCCCCGCATCGGTGTTTACGTCTAGAGTATTTTGTAAAGACTGTTCAAAATAGGCGATCGCTAATGTTCGTCCCTGTCGCCGTAATTGCTTTCCGTGATGGAGAAACTCGGCTAGTTTCATAAAAAGCTCCAGAATTATGCGTAAAAAAAGTTGATTTTGGGGTTCTACGTCCTGTATACATTATCGCAAACCAAACTGAAAAACTAAACAATAATGTATTCACCAGAAAAAGCACGTTTGTCAATTCAACCCACAAAAAACAATGAGGCGAAAGAATATCAAGTGAAGCAATTTCTAACTTTACAGGAAAAATAAAATGAGCCAAATTCGCAAAAATAACTTTGATGGTTTTAGTATCAGAATTTTTCAGGATGAAGACGGAGATTGGTTGGCTCATTTCATTGAACTACCAAATATTTCTGCTTTTGCCGATGATGCCCATGCAGCTCTGGATGAGCTAGAAATGGCATGGACAGGAGTAAAAGAAAGTTATCGTCAACATGGCGAAGATATTCCCCGTCCAGCGCCAGTAAATTTACAAAGAAACCTAGCTCATTCGATTTCTTGATACATTCAGAAAATAAGGAGCTTTATTTCTTGGATGGGAAATGAGTAACCTTTAACGATCGCGATTTTGCTTAGAATCTGATCGCTCAGGTCTAGTACTTCTACCAACCTGTTTCCTTTGAGGTTTACTTGGCGAATTGTTTGGGCTTGTGGGCGATGATGGTCTGGATGACGAACTGCGAGGATCGCTATGTCCACCGCGTCTCGGCTGTTGCTTAGCTTGGCGACCGACTTGGATCGGCTCAGGTCTGGCATGGGGATCAGGCTCGAAACCATCAAGGATTTCTTGAGGTAGCGATCGCTTGATCAACTTCTCGATATCTGAAAGAAACTTACGCTCATCCACACATACCAACGAGATCGCCTCACCTGACGAACCAGCGCGTCCCGTGCGTCCAATCCGATGCACATAATCCTCTGGCACATTCGGTAATTCATAGTTAACGACATGGGGTAACTCGCTAATATCCAAACCACGCGCCGCAATATCAGTGGCGACTAAAACTTGTAAGCTGCCATCTTTAAATTGTCCTAAAGCACGGGTACGCGCAGCTTGACTTTTATTGCCATGAATCGCCATTGCCACGATGTCATCTTGATGTAACTGTTTGACGAGGCGATCGGCTCCGTGTTTAGTGCGGGTGAATACTAAGACCTGATACCAATTGTGAGTTTTGATCAAATGGGTCAGTAACTCCCGCTTGCGATCGCGATCGACAGGAAAAATTCGCTGTGTCACCAAATCCGCAGTAGCATTTTGAGCAGCCACTTCAACCATCACAGGGTGATTGAGTAAGGTACTCGCAAAGGATTTGATCTCATTGGAGAAAGTCGCTGAAAATAGAAGATTTTGACGCTGTTTTGGTAATAGGGCAAGAATTCGCTTGATATCACGGATAAAGCCCATATCTAACATGCGATCGGCTTCATCTAATACCAAGATTTCCACTTGCGACAAATCCAATCGACCTTGCTGCACATGGTCTAATAAGCGCCCTGGGGTAGCCACAAGGATTTCCACACCACCTCTCAGGCGATTGATTTGGGGATTAATATTCACGCCGCCATAGATCACCATCGAGGTGAGGGGCAAGTGTTTGCCATAGGTCTGGACACTTTCTTCGACTTGGGCGGCGAGTTCGCGGGTAGGCGTGAGAATCAAGGCGCGGATCGGAATTTTGCCTGTGGACGATCGCTTAACGACTTTATTTGATAACAAATGCAAAATTGGCAGGGTAAATCCTGCGGTTTTGCCAGTCCCAGTTTGAGCGCCAGCTAATAAATCTTGACCTGAGAGAACAACGGGGATCGCCTGAGATTGAATAGGTGTGGGCTGAGTATAGCCCTGCGCCACGACAGCACGGACAATTTGATCGGACAAACCTAATGCTGAAAAACCTGATGCTGAGGCGATCGGCGTAGATGATTTATGCAATACAGAAGATTTTTTAATTACGGGCGCGGCGATTACGGAAGAAGACATAGAACTCCAAATTTTGTATTGGTTCTGTCGCTGTGAGCGAATCAATTTATAGTCATACCAATTCTTAGGATTTCATGACATTACTAAGAATATAAAACCTTACAGAAATATTAATTAGGGAGATTAATTAGGGGGATTTTAAAACTTCAAAGATGACTAAGCCATGATGACGCAGTGATTTTTGAAATTGGTGTCGGACGAATCAGAGACAGAGATGGATAACGAGCCAACAGTATTAATAAATATGAGCAAATACTGTGAGCGTAGATTCTAGCAGAAGTTTACTACTTATGGCAGGTTTATGGGCGCTATTGCAGTTTGTAATTTCGCGAGCGATCGCTTCATTATTGCCTTGTTGCTTAGCATTTGCTCCCGTCTCAGTTTTGCTAGGCTATCTTATTTAGGCTATGTTATCATCGATACAAATTACCAACTTGAGATACTTGCTATAAACTACCTGTCCGTAGTAAAGCGATGAAAGTATCTACGCAGACTTCAACAAAACTTTTTGCTTGAATTCTCAACAATTTTTAAGATAGGAGTCTAGAGGAGGCTACTTTGCGAACAACGGGTGCATTTGCTCTCATCGATAGTGTGAGACGACATGGTGTGAAACATATTTTCGGCTATCCTGGTGGAGCAATTCTGCCCGTGTATGACGAAATTTATCAGGCGGAAGCAAGGGGCGAAATCAAACATTACCTCGTGCGTCATGAGCAGGGAGCCGTCCATGCTGCCGATGGCTACGCTCGCGCCACAGGAGAAGTGGGAGTATGTGTGGCAACTTCAGGACCTGGAGCCACTAATCTGGTGACGGGGATCGCTACCGCCCAAATGGACTCAGTGCCAATGGTGATCATTACAGGGCAAGTGCCTTCCTATGCGATCGGGTCAGATGCATTCCAAGAAACTGACATTTGGGGCATTACTTTACCGATTGTTAAACATTCCTATGTGATTCGTCGCCCTGAAGACATTGCACGGATTGTGGCGGAGGCTTTTCATATCGCGGGTACAGGTCGCCCCGGTCCAGTTTTAGTAGATATTCCCAAGGACATTGGTCAAATGGAATTTGACTATGAGCCTGAAGTACAGATTGATCTTCCTGGCTATCAAACTAAGGTCAAAGGGCATTTGCATCAGATCGCGGCGGCGATCGCCTTAATTCGTGAAGCAAAGCGACCATTACTCTATGCTGGCGGCGGTGCAGTTATCGCTGATGCCCATGCTGAAATCACCGAATTAGCAAAGCGTTTTCAATTGCCTGTGACCACAACGCTCATGGGTAAGGGTGCTTTTGATGAAAATAACTATCTCTCCCTTGGGATGTTGGGAATGCATGGCACGGCTTATGCCAACTTTGCGGTGCAGGGTTGTGACTTATTGATTGCCGTCGGAGCAAGATTTGACGATCGCGTTACAGGTCGTCTGGACAAATTTGCACCCGAAGCAAAAGTGATCCATATTGATATTGATCCCGCCGAGGTTGGTAAAAATCGCACGCCTGAAGTGCCAATTGTGGGCGATGTCAAGGATGTGTTGCAAGCTCTGCTCGAAGCTTCTAGCTATGAAGAAAACATTCAAACTAAAGACTGGTTTACGCAGCTTGATCAATGGAAAGAAGACTATCCGCTCGATGTACCGAAATATGCAGGAGTGATGTCACCCCAGCAAGTGATCTATGAATTTGGCAAACAAGCGCCCGATGCTTATTTCACCACCGATGTCGGACAACACCAAATGTGGTCAGCCCAGTTGATTAAAACTGAACCCCGCAAGTGGATTTCTAGTGCAGGGCTTGGCACAATGGGCTATGGTATGCCTGCGGCGATGGGTGCAAAGGTGGCGTTTCCCGATGCTCAAGTAATCTGTATTAGCGGCGATGCCAGTATTCAGATGAATATTCAGGAACTTGGCACTCTGGCGCAATACGGCATCAATGTCAAAGTGATCATTGTGAATAATGGTTGGCAGGGCATGGTACGTCAATGGCAAGAAAGCTTCTACGATGAGCGCTATTCGTCTTCCAACATGGAAGCAGGAATGCCTGATTTCGTGAAGGTTGCTGAAGCCTACGGAATTAAAGGAATTAAGGTAACTAATCCAGAGGATCTCCAATCTGCGGTTGCCGAAATTCTTGCCTATGATGGTCCTGTGTTTGCTGATTTCTGCGTCAAGCGTGATGAGAACTGTTATCCGATGGTTCCCCCAGGCAAAAGTAATGCA